>NZ_LARF01000122.1:0-855 GCF_000980385.1 Ruminococcus sp. N15.MGS-57 | reverse complement strand
GGATAGCATACCGGGCAATTTTGAAGATTTCATAAAGATTCCCGAAAACAGAATATGAACAATACACCGTAACCATGGAGCATATCGCAACAAAGCACCAACCTACGCATTTAGGGCCTTAAAAAGCCCTATATTTCAAGATTTTTCCCTCTAAAACCGCAAAGAAAAGCATTTCCTTGGATTCGTAGAATTTATAGAACGAGCCCTTCGCAATGCCGACCGCCTTCGTCAGCTGCTCTACGGAGGTTTTCTTCATCCCCAGCGTGACAGCACAATGTCTCGTTTCCTTCAGCAGTGCCTTGCGGAGCTGCTCGGTCTCGTAATCGGTAAAAGCCAAGCTCATGCCTCCTTAAATATGACCGATTCGGTTCTTTCGGTCATATTATACCGCGCTTCTTTCTGTTTTGCAAGAGGTGCGGAGAAAAAATCACTAATCAAAAGGGGTGCAGCGTTGCAGAAAGAGACGCTGGAATTCCGGTAATCGTTGTCGCCGCGGTAAAAGAAACTATATCGTAAAAGGACATCAGAACGAAGCATCCAAACGCTGCGTTCTGATACCCATTTTGTTTCATATTGCACAGATGGGGTGATTGCAAGGAGAAGAACAGAAATTCACACAACATGAATGACGTATTCACATAATACTACTGCTTTTGCGCTATCATTAACGTTCGATCTTGCATTGATCCGTTTTAAGGTGAGACCTTTTAAGTTGCTCCGTACTCCTTCGCCGCATGATCATCTGCCGCGCCTGCCGATTCTCCGCATCCTCTCCGAGCAGTCGAGACGTTTCCTGCTTGGCGCTGAGCAGCATAATAAGGGAAGGCTTCTCGTGCATGGTGCCCTCTAATTGCT
>NZ_LARF01000083.1:0-2235 GCF_000980385.1 Ruminococcus sp. N15.MGS-57 | reverse complement strand
TCTCCATGATGAACTACTTCCTGCCGCTGAAGGGCATGGCTTCCATGCACTGCTCCGCCAACACCGATAAGGAAGGCAAGAACACCGCCATCTTCTTCGGTCTGTCCGGCACCGGCAAGACCACCCTGTCCACCGACCCGAAGCGCCTGCTGATCGGCGATGACGAGCACGGCTGGGACGACAACGGCGTCTTCAACTTCGAGGGCGGCTGCTACGCCAAGGTCATCAACCTGGATAAGGACTCTGAGCCTGATATCTACAACGCCATCAAGCGCAACGCTCTGCTGGAGAACGTTACCGTTGACGGCGAGGGCAAGATCGACTTCGCTGACAAGTCCGTCACCGAGAACACCCGTGTGTCCTACCCCATCAACCATATCCAGAACATCGTTCGCCCGATTTCTTCTGCCCCTGCCGCCAAGAACGTCATCTTCCTGTCTGCTGATGCGTTCGGCGTTCTGCCCCCGGTCAGCATCCTGACCCCCGAGCAGACCCAGTACTACTTCCTGTCCGGCTTCACCGCGAAGCTGGCCGGCACCGAGCGCGGCATCACCGAGCCCACCCCGACCTTCTCCGCCTGCTTCGGCCAGGCCTTCCTGGAGCTGCATCCCACCAAGTACGCTGAGGAACTGGTCAAGAAGATGCAGAAGTGCGGCGCTAAGGCTTACCTGGTCAACACCGGCTGGAACGGCACCGGCAAGCGCATCTCCATCAAGGACACCCGTGGTATCATCGATGCTATCCTGAACGGCAATATCAACAACGTGCCCACCAAGAAGATCCCCTACTTCGACTTCGAGGTTCCCACCGTCCTGAACGGTGTTGACACCGGCATCCTGGATCCCCGCGATACCTACGCCGACGCTTCCCAGTGGGAGGAGAAGGCCAAGGATCTGGCTGGCCGCTTCATCAAGAACTTCAAGAAGTACGAGGGTAACGAGCACGGCAAGGCTCTGGTTTCTGCCGGCCCCCAGCTGTAAGCTCTGATCCCAGCATTTTTCTTCTGAACTCCATATAAAATATCCCCCGCTGCCTGTCCATTGACCGAACAGGCGGCGGGGGATTTGTGTTTTGGGGCAGGTAAACAAAGCGTCGGTTGCCTTTTGGTGCGTGGTATGCTATCCTTTTTCCAAAGGATGTGAGCACAATGGATGCGAAAACGTTCGGGGCATTTCTCGCCCGGATGCGCAAGTCACAGGGATTAACACAGGCAGAGCTGGCCCAGCAGCTGCATGTAACAGATAAGGCTGTCAGCCGATGGGAACGCGGAGTTTCCCATAGTTAAAGATACCACACCAAATATGATGAACCCACGCTTATACACTACCAGCTATAATAAACCGCAAGGACAGCAATTTGATGATACTGCTGTCCTTTCTTTTATAAAATTGCAGTACACATAAAAAAGCTGTAAAATGATAAATATATTTGTCCTTGTAACAATTCTCGGACATTTGCCTGTTATACTATCTGCAAAAAGCAAAGGAAGTGAGAATATGGAGCAGATTTTAATTGTCGAGGACGACAGTTTTTTGAATAAGATGTTAGACTATAACCTGACCGCAGACGGCTACGGCGTGACTTCTGCCCTAAATGCCAGAACCGCAGCCGAAGCCATCCGCCAGCGGGAATTTGATTTAGTGCTGCTGGACATCAACCTGCCGGACGGGAACGGTTTTGAACTGTGCAAGCTGATAAAGCCCCAGCACCCGGACACCATCGTAATATTCCTGACCGCCAACGATCAGGAGAGCGACCAGATACGGGGCTATGAGGTGGGCGCGGTGGACTACATCACAAAGCCCTTTGTGATCGGGGCCTTGCAGCGGAAAATCAAAGCCATGTTCGCCATGCTGGAACACCACAAACCGGCCAAGGACATTTACGACGACGGGCGGCTGTTTCTGGACTTCTCGGAGCAGACGGCTTCCTTAAACGGCAAGCCCCTGACCCTATCCCCGATGGAGTACAAAATGCTGAACCTGTTCCGTAAAAATCCCCGGCAAGTGCTGACCCGTGGGCAGCTTTTGGAAAAGCTGTGGGATATAGACGAGCGGTTTGTAGACGAACACACCCTGACAACCTCCATCAGCCGGATTCGCAGCAAGATTGAATCCGACGGCGACGCACCCTACATCAAGACCGTTTACGGCATGGGCTATCAATGGACGGGAGGCGAGGCAAAATGAAGTTTCAAAACCTCTCGGTAAAGCGGCTGTTTGGCCGGGTGGCAAT
>NZ_LARF01000121.1:0-875 GCF_000980385.1 Ruminococcus sp. N15.MGS-57 | reverse complement strand
CCGCCGCGATGTGATGATCGAGAACGAGAAGATTCAGGAACGCATTGATGCAGGCGAAACCGACCTGAAGCTGGTCCAGGCCAGTCAGATCCTGCTTGGTATCACCAAGTCCAGCCTGGCAACCGACAGCTTCCTGTCCGCTGCATCCTTCCAGGAAACCACCCGCGTTCTGACCGAAGCCGCCATCAAGGGCAAGGTTGACCCGCTGGCCGGTCTGAAGGAAAACGTCATCATCGGTAAGCTGATCCCCGCCGGAACCGGTTTGCCGGAGGTTGAAGAAGAGCTGGCTCGCGCCGAGGAAATCCGCGATGCCGAGGGCAGCGCTTACGACCACGCTGAAAAGTAAGACTTTTTATATCTGATAAGCTTAGCCTGACAATAAAACATAACATCCCCCACAGCATTCTCCGCACGGGCAACTGCGAACGGAAAGGGTACTGTGGGGGATTTTTTATGCTGCTTTGCGGGGAATGAAACTGCTTATTGCGGAAAAGTGGCAGAAAAGTGATACAAAGTTGCTTGAAAATAGTAGTACAGCTGTGCTATGCTGGCCCCAAAGAAAGGGGGATAGCACCATGACATTGGGAGAGAAAATTGCATCCGCCCGGAAAGAAAAAGGCATGACCCAGGAAATGCTGGCAGAAAAATTGGGCGTAACACGGCAGGCTGTGGCAAGGTGGGAAACAGGAGTTTCCCATAGTTAAAGATACCACACCAAATATGATGAACCCACGCTTATACACTACCAGCTATAATAAACCGCAAGGACAGCAATTTGATGATACTGCTGTCCTTTCTTTTATAAAATTGCAGTACACATAAAAAAGCTGTAAAATGATAAATATATTTGTCCTTGTAACAATTCTCGGACATTT
>NZ_LARF01000120.1:0-880 GCF_000980385.1 Ruminococcus sp. N15.MGS-57 | reverse complement strand
GGTCAGCAGCGCGACCGGCTGCTCATACCCGTCGATACGCTCGCCTACGAAGTTATAGGTCGAATAATAGCGCATCTCAAGGATCACATCCGGCACGACCTCACTCAGCAGAACAAAACCGGAGGCATCCTCCTCCGGCGGTACAGCCGCTCCCTGCTCAGGCGCTGCGGATGTGACCGCCGCCGTCGGTGCCGGCAGCGGCTGTTCACCGCTTTTTCCGGCACAGGCCGGAAGCGCACTCAGCAGTACCAGACACAACAGCAAGCACAGCAATTGTCTTATGCGCATTTCCTCACCCCGCAACAAAATCATTGCGATGATTCTATCATGTTTTCGGCACGTGGTAAATACGGTGCTGCGATGCAGCGCACCGACAGCGGCCAAGATCCTGCGCAAAGCCCCCCCTCCCGCGACATCAGATCGCAGGAGGGGATTTTGGCAAAGAACAGTAATTTTGATAGAAACCCGTTAAGGGGGTGCAATTACGGTTTGGAGGTGGGTGCATTTTTGATTTTAGGGGGGGTGCAGTTCTTTGCCAAAGGAAGAGGAGCGCCTTCATGAAATAATGTGTTAAGGGAAAATAATTTTTTGTTAAAATGCGTATGTTTTTCTCTACACCCCTTGCAAACCAGAAAAAGCGCGGTATAATATGACCAGAAGAACCGAAGCGGTCATATTTTCAGGGAGGGTGCAACCTTGGCTTTTACCGATTACGAGACTGAGCAGCTCCGCAAGGCGTTGCTGAAGGAAACGAGACATTGTGCTGTCACGATGGGGATGAAGAAAACCTCCGTAGAGCAGCTGACGAAGGCGGTCGGGATTGCAAAGGGCTCGTTCTATAAATTCTACGAATCCAAGGAAATGCTTTTCTTTGCGGTTT
>NZ_LARF01000019.1:0-42526 GCF_000980385.1 Ruminococcus sp. N15.MGS-57 | reverse complement strand
ACGCTGTAACTATCAAATGCCCTGAGTGCGGAAAACAGATGCACCGTGTATCAGAGGTAATAGACTGCTGGTTCGACTCAGGCTCAATGCCTTTTGCACAGCACCACTATCCATTTGAGAACAAGGAGATTTTCGAGTCACAGTTCCCTGCTGACTTCATTTCAGAAGCTGTTGACCAGACAAGAGGTTGGTTCTATTCACTGCTTGCTATCTCAACGCTTATATTTGACAAGGCTCCATACAAGAACGTTATCGTACTTGGACTTGTTCAGGACGAGAACGGTCAGAAGATGTCAAAGTCAAAGGGCAACGCTGTTGATCCATTCGAGGCATTGGCTAAATACGGCGCAGACGCTATCAGGTGGTATTTCTACACCAATTCTGCTCCATGGCTTCCTAACAAGTTCCATGACAAGGGAGTAACAGAGGGTCAAAGAAAGTTCATGGGCACGCTTTGGAACACATATGCGTTCTATGTGCTTTATGCTGAGATAGACCAGTTCGACCCTACAAAGCACAAGATAGAATATGACAAGCTTTCTGTAATGGACAAGTGGCTGCTTTCAAAGATGAACTCTATGATAAAGGCTGCTGACGACAACCTTAACAACTACAGGATACCTGAGGCTGCAAAGGCTATGCAGGAGTTTGTTGACGATCTTTCTAACTGGTATGTAAGAAGAGGCAGAGAGAGATACTGGGCACAGGGTATGTCACAGGACAAGATAAACGCCTACATGACTCTTTACACTGCTATCGTTACGCTCTGCAAGTGTGCAGCACCTATGGTGCCTTTCATCACTGAGGAAATATATCAGAATCTTGTTAGAAGCGTTGACAAGGACGCTCCTGAGAGTATCCACCTTTGCGATTATCCTGTTTGCGACGAGAACATGATAGACGAAAAGCTTGAGTCTGACATGGAGGAAGTTCTGGAGATAGTTGTTCTGGGACGTTCTGCAAGAAACGGCGCAAGCCTTAAAAACCGTCAGCCTTTGAGCGTGATGTACGTTGCAGCAGACCACCCACTTGACAGCTACTATATTGACATCATCAGAGACGAGCTTAACCTCAAGGACGTTCAGTTCTCAAATGATGTATCTGCATATATTGATTATAAGTTCAAGCCACAGCTCAAGACACTTGGTCCAAAGTACGGCAAGCAGCTTGGTGAGATAAGAACACAGCTTTCACAGCTTGACGGACACAAGGCTATGGGCGAGCTGAACGAAACAGGCAGTCTGAAACTCACACTTTCAAGCGGTGAAATAGCACTTGACAAGGATGATGTTCTCATCGAGTCTGAGCAGAAAAAGGGCTTCTACACCCTTTCTGAAAACGGCGTTACTGTTGCTATCAGCACTGTTCTCACACCTGAGCTTATTGAAGAGGGCTTTGTAAGAGAAGTTATCAGCAAGGTTCAGACAATGAGAAAGGATTCGGGCTTTGAGGTAATGGATCACATCACTGTTTCTGTAAGCGGCAGCGAAAAGGTTATGGCTGTTGTTGACAAGAACAGAGAGGCTATTTCTCATGACGTTCTTGCAGACGATATCGTTCTTGGCGAAAATGTCGGCAACGAAAAGGATTGGGATATCAACGGCGAAAAGGTTTCTATCGGCGTAAAGAAGAACTAATTCTGAGATATAAAAAATCAAGCAGGACAGCTTTCGGGCTGTCCTGCCTTTTTTGTTTTGGGTTATAAGCCATGCACAGCTCCCCATACATAAAACACAAAACAATGGCGAGGTGAAAGACCTCGCCATTGTTTTTTTTATATTACTTTCTTGCTTCCAGAGCGGAGATAGATTCCATTATCTTTGACATCTTCTCCTCTGCCTTTGCAAGCTTTGCCTTTTCGGCTTCGATAAGCTGTTCAGGGGCTTTTGCAAGGAAGCCCTGATTGCTGAGCTTTTTGCTAAGGAAGTCTATATCCTTCTGTGCATTCTTCCTGTCCTTATCAAGACGTGCAAGCTCCTTGTCAACGTCTATGATATCGGCAAGCGGAATGAAAAATCTTGCACTGTCTGTAACAGCGGCGGCGCAATCCTTTTCCTCGCACTTATCTGTGATAATGACCTCAGATGCAGAAGCAAGTCTTTCAAAGAACATTACGCCCTGTGAGAATACTTCTGGCTGTGCAGTTTCAATATAAAGCTTTGCCTTTACAGACGGCGGAACGTTCATTTCACCACGGCAGTTTCTTATGCTCTTTATGCCTGCGATTATCTTCTCGAATGTTGCCTCTTCATCGGCAAATTCAAGCTTTTCGTCATATACAGGGTAATCCTGAACCATGATAGCTGTGCCGTCATTTACGAGAGCCTGCCAGATCTCCTCGGTGATATAAGGCATGAATGGGTGGAGCATTTTCAGCATTCCTTTCATTACCCACACGAGAACTGCCTGTGCTGTGGCTTCTGTTTCACCGCCTGCGGCTATTCTTGGCTTTGTAAGTTCGATATACCAATCGCAATAGATATCCCAGATAAAGTCATAAAGCTTTGAAACTGCTACGCCAAGCTCGAACTTATCAAGATTATCGTTTACTTCCTTTGCAAGAGTATTGAACTTTGATATTACCCACTTATCCTCAACATTGAGGTTTTCAGGGAGCTTATCAGCCTTGAAATCGTCAGGAAGATTCATCATGATGAATCTTGCGGCGTTCCATATCTTATTGGCAAAGTTTCTTGAGGATTTTACTTTATCCTCGATAAATCTCATATCGTTTCCAGGTGCGTTGCCTGTTGCGAGCATAAATCTCAGGGCATCTGCGCCGTACTGGTCGATGATAACAAGCGGGTCGATACCGTTGCCAAGAGATTTTGACATCTTTCTGCCCTGTGAATCTCTAACAAGACCGTGGATAAGAACAGTATCAAAAGGCTTCTGCTTCATGTTCTCCATGCCTGCAACTATCATTCTGGATACCCAGAAAGGAATGATATCATAGCCTGTTACGAGAGTGTTTGTTGGATAGAAATACTCAAGCTCCTCTGTCTTGTCAGGCCAGCCGAGAGTTGAGAACGGCCACAGTGCTGATGAGAACCATGTATCAAGTGTGTCAGGGTCCTGACGCATTTCCTTGCCGCACTTAGGACAGCAAGCATGGTCTTCCTTTGTTACCACAGTTTCACCGCAATCGTCGCAATAAAATGCCGGTATCTGATGACCCCACCAAAGCTGACGTGAGATACACCAATCTCTGATATCGTTCATCCAGTTAAGGTAGTTCTTCTCAAATCTTTCAGGAACAAACTTGATAGAGCCGTCCTCAACAGCCTTTATTGCAGGCTTTGCAAGCTCGTCCATTTTAACGAACCACTGGAGGGATACTCTTGGCTCGACAGTTGTTCCACAGCGGTAGCAAGTACCTACGTTATGCTCGTGGTCCTCAACATAAGCAAGGAAGCCGCCCTTTTCAAGGTCTTCAACTATTTTCTTTCTTGCCTCGTATCTATCCATGCCTGCATACTCAGGATAATCGTCAACTATCTTTGCGTCCTCAGTAAGAACGTTGATAACAGGCAAGTTATGTCTTTTACCGACTTCAAAGTCGTTAGGGTCATGGGCTGGAGTTATTTTTACAACGCCTGTACCAAACTCCATATCAACATAGCTGTCGGCAACAACAGGTATCTCTCTGCCAACAAGCGGCAAAGTAAGTGTCTTGCCTACGATATCCTTATATCTTTCGTCCTTTGGATTTACTGCAACAGCAGTATCGCCCAGGAGCGTTTCAGGACGTGTTGTAGCAAGCTCTACATATCCGCTTCCGTCTGTAAGAGGATATTTCAGATGCCAGAAGTGACCAGCCTGATCTTCATACTCAACCTCTGCGTTTGAGATAGATGTACGGCAATGCGGGCACCAGTTTATTATTCTTTCGCCTCTATAGATAAGCCCCTTATTATAGTAGTTTATGAAAACTTCCTTTACAGCCTTTGAACAGCCCTCGTCCATTGTGAAACGCTCTCTGTCCCAATCGCAGGAAGAGCCGAGCTTTTTGAGCTGCTCAACTATTCTGCCACCGTATTTCTTTTTCCAATCCAATGCTCTTTCAAGGAAACCGTCCCTGCCGATATCGTCCTTTGTAAGACCCTCTTTACGCATAGCTTCAACTATCTTTGCTTCTGTTGCGATAGAAGCGTGGTCTGTACCAGGTATCCACTCTGCGGCATATCCGCTCATTCTCTTCCAACGGATAAGTATATCCTGCAAAGTTTCATCAAGGGCATGACCCATATGGAGCTGTCCTGTGATGTTCGGTGGTGGGATAACTATACAGTATGGCTCTTTCTTGGAATCAGGCTCAGCGTGGAAAAATCCGCCGTCAAGCCAATATTTGTAGATCTTATCTTCTACCTTATTAGGCTCATAAAGCTTTGAAAGCTCTTTTTTCATTATAAAACAATTCCTTTCGCAAATATTTTTCTATCACAGTATCGTGGCAAGACCAAGAGGCGTTGCCTTTTTGCCGTCAGACTCGTGTCTTAGGCTGTCTGCGAAACGGAACTGTGAATTTCATTTGAAAGCTGAATTTGAGATCACACATTATATTCTTTCCTTTCCGCATGATATGGCATTACTGCACCTATTATAATATTATCTCACTTTTGCACCGAATTGTCAAGGGCTGATGACGGTATGGAACGAAAAAAGCAGAACAGCTTGAAACTGCTCTGCTGATAGTATTGAAAAAGACTTAAACAAACGGGACGTCGAGGGCGCCGTCCCCTACAACTTGCATAAAAACGAATTTACGCTTACAGCTTGAAATGAACGGGCATACCATTTTTCATTGCTATTTTTACCTCGCCTTGGATAAGTGGCAGGAAGTATCTTACGGCTTCCGGCTTTACGTCATTGCCGTCCTCGCTTAACCACTTGGCAGGGAAGAATTTTTCCTTATTTGCAGCATCATGGGCGTCAACGCTGTCAACGGTCACAACATAAGGCACGTCGCTGATACGCTTGAATATCATCATTTTACCTGTTTTCCCTGCAAGAGCCGCTTTTACGCCTGCCGAGCCTATTTCCTCGGCTTCGTCTATATCCGTCTTTGAGCAGATATGAGAAGAACATCTCTGCATAACGTTAAGCTCAATAGAACGGACTTTACAGCCGATATTCTCTTTAACGAGCTGTTCAAGGGTCTTTCCTATGCCAGAGAGATACTCGTGACCGAAATTATCCACAACTCTCGGCTTATTTTCCTCGCCCTTAAGCTTTACGCCCTCGGAAACTGCGATGATAACGGCTTTGTGCTTTGCCATTTGATTTCTTATGTCCTCGAGGAACTTTTCGGCGGTAAAGTTATTTTCAGGGAGATAGATAAGGTGAGGGGCTATCTCGTCATTTGCTCTGAGTACGCAGGTGGAAGCTGTGAGCCAGCCAGCGTGTCTGCCCATTATCTCAACGATAGTGACGGACTCGATAGAATAAACCGAGCTGTCACGGATTATCTCCTGAACCGTTGCGGCAACATACTTTGCGGCAGAGCCGAAGCCTGGTGTATGGTCTGTTACAGGCAGGTCGTTATCTATAGTCTTTGGTATGCCTATAACTCTTATCTTTGAATTTTTTGCCGCAAGATAATCGGAAAGCTTTGCCACGGTATCCATAGAATCGTTTCCGCCGATATAAAAGAAAGCTTCTATCCTATGCTTTTCAAGGCAGTTCAAGATACGCTCATATGTTTCACCGCCCTCCTCAACATCAGGAAGTTTATAACGGCATGAGCCGAGAACTGTTGACGGTGTCTGTCTTAGAAGCTCCATATCCTCGTTTGTTTTTATAACAAGCTTAAGATCTATGAGCTGGTCGTTTATGATACCCTCGATACCATTGAGCGAGCCGAAAACGGCGTCTATCTGTGGTGTTTTCACAGCCTGTTTGAAAACTCCCACCAATGAAGCGTTGATAGCGCAGGTAGGTCCTCCTGATTGTGCAACGGCAATATTCATTATCATCAATCTCCTTACAGCTTACTGAGAATATTAAAATTCTCATATTTGTTATTATTATAGCATATTATATATACAAATAAAAGGGTTATGAAAATTTATTAACATATTTTTTCCCTTTGTAACAAAACAAGCCTTCAAGAAAACGTTATATCTATCCACTTTGATAATTTTCACATCTATTACATAAAAACGCCTCCCGATTTACACCATATTGTTATAAAGTAAATGTAAATCGTAACCGAATTTTAATTGACAGAACAGTTTATATTTTGTATAATTAAAGATATAGACACGAAATGTGTCGAACTTTAGTCAATGAACCGAAAGGAAGAATATAAATAATGCCTGACAACAGAAACAATAAAGGCTACTATCGTCCCGAACAGAATCGCAGACCGCAGGGTCAGAACAGACCTCAGCAGCAGGAAAGCTCCACTTGGCTCACTCCTACTGTAAAGGGAATAATAGCGATACTGCTGACTGTACTTGTGGTAGCCATAGTAATAATGATATTTGCAAAAACTCTTTTTGTGAACACCAACACCACTCCGAAAAAGACCGGTACGATAACTTCTACGGAATACATTCCGCCAAAGACCACCACCACTTCGGAAAAGCCGCAGGAAACATCTAAAAAGTCCAAAAAGACCACTGAGCCTGACGAAGATCCATATGACGGTGATAAGGATGACAACGGTGACGCTGTTGGTGATATCCAGTGCATAAGTGCAGTTTATCTCCACCCACAGCCTACATCGAGCAGTGAAAATCTTCTCACTATCCCGTCGGGTGCGACCTGCAAATACTACCGCAACGAAAACGGCTGGTATTATGTTGAATATAATGGCACAAAGGGCTACGCATGGCAGACATTCTTCTCGACACCACCACAGTAATGTGTTTTACGATTTCTTAAATAACGCAGAAAGTGCGGCATGGAAATATGCTGCACTTTCTGTTTATATATGCAAAAAAAGCGGAGGTGTTGTCCTCCGCTTGATGTAGCTTATCATACAGATAGAACGTGTTAAATAGCGGGCGAACGCTGTTCGCCCCTACACACAAATGTTACAATTAGAGTTCTACCTTATAGTCCTCTGAGCCTACACCCTTTACAGTGTAGTAAGCAACGCCCTCTTCAGGCTTGATGTATACTGAAACTGTCTTTGGTGTTCTGTGACCCTTTGCCTTGTAGTCAGCCTTTGCAGCAGCCACTACAGCTTCAACATTTATCTCTACGCCTGCGAACTGAACGAATACCTCGTCCTTTATCTCAGCCTCAACTGCTTTCTTTACAGTTTCCTTCTTTGCCTTTGTTGCCTTTGCTGCGGTCTTTACTGCCTTTTCTGCCGTCTTGACAGCTTTCTTTGCTGTTTCCTTTACTGCTGCACCTGTCTTTTCAGCAGCAGACTTTACCTCAGCCTTGACTTCCTTTACAGCTTCTTCTGCCTTCTTGTCAGCGGTGATCTTCTTTTCAGCCATTGTAAAACCTCTCCTTTAAAAGTGTTACTAATTACTTATCCACAGCCTCTTTAAGAGCCTTGCCTGCCTTGAATGCAGGAACCTTCTTTGCAGGAACATGGATAGGCTTCTTTGTTGCAGGATTGATAGAATCCTTAGCTGCACGATCTCTTACCTCAAATGCACCAAAACCTACGATAGATACCTTTTCGCCCTTTACAAGTGCCTCTGTGATAGTTTCTGTTACAGCCGCAAGTGCCTGCTCTGCTTCCTTTTTAGAATAGCCGCCCTTTTCTGCTATTGCGGATATCAGATCATTTTTTGTCATTTTGAATCTACCTCCGTTATAATTTTTTACATTGTTTTTATGCTGTTATTATAACGTATTTGACCCCTATTGTCAATTAATTTGCCCGATTTTGCGTGCTTTCTTGCAATCTTTGTAGCTTTACATAAAAAAGAGGCATAGTCACCGCTTGATTTTTGTACTTATTCACACATTGGAAATAGTATTTATAATTTAGCCATAATTAACTTTCGATCAGCATCATTATTTTTTTATAAACGCCTATTTTTCGCACTCTGTAAAAATCACCCACAAAATATTCTTACATATATTTCATTTCAAAGTTCATTAAATATTTACATTCTTTTATATATTCTCTCATGCAACATAATTCATTTTTTCAATCCGTATTTTTCATAAAAAGCCTCAACATCGCTGTCGCTTTTCACAAGCTCGGGATACATTATCTCACGAGTGTTGCGGTTATAAAATCCGATAGTTTTCTCGCCGGTACAGGTGCTTGACATTATTTTTATCTCCATTCCCCTGCACTCCTCCGGGACGGGCTTGACAGTTTTCTTTTTGAAAATTCCCATGGAAACTCCCCCTAATATTTTTTCAAACGTCTTATATAAGCGAAAGTGTAGTCCTCGCCTTTGTCACGAAGCATTGTAAGAAGCTTCTCCAAAAGGTCTGATGTTTCAGGGTGGATGGCTCTTGTCTTTTTTGCTCTTAAAAAGTACGCAAGAGGTGCACCGTCGTTGTATTTGTCTTTCATATATATCTTGCTTGCGGCAACTCTGTCGCAGAACATTTCTTTCACATATTTAAGGGGCATTTTCACAGGGGTCATCAGCTTAGTACACAGGTCATAGTCCGTCCAATATTCAAAGTGATGCTTATTTCTTCCCTTGTGATGCATCCAGCCGTAAGAAAATCCGTATTCTTCACGCTCTGCTTCATGGGGCGAACGTGTGCCTTGATAATATTTACAGCCCTTGAGAAACTCCTCCGGGGAATATTTTGAAAGGTCATGCCTCAGACCCTGCCACAAAATGCCTGCCTTATAGCAGTTTTTTATCACTCCGTGGCGATGTCTTGTAATGGTCTTGAAATGCTCCCATGCCTTTATCAAAACGCTCATCTCCTCTGCATTTCATCTTGTGACCTTATTATACTACTTTTGCTTTATTATTTCAACAGCCTGCGGTCATTTTCTGCTGCCGCAGATATCAAGCAGGGGACACTCGCTGCAGCGTTCTCCCCTTGCCTTGCAGTATTCACGTCCGAACAGTACAAGGCGGTGACAGAAATCAGAGGATCTCTCAGGGGGAAGTATCTTTCTCAGATCCTCTTCCACCTTTGCAGGCTCTTTATTTTTTGTAAGCCCAAGTCTGCCGCATATCCTTATACAGTGGGTATCTGTGACCACCGCAGGCTTATGGAAAACGTCGCCCATTACAAGATTTGCCGTCTTTCTGCCTATGCCTGCAAGGGTAGTGAGCTTTTCTATGGTATCAGGTATCTCACCGTCAAAGTTATCCATTATCTGTCTGCACATTGTCACGATAGAGCGAGCTTTTGTTTTATACAGACCGCAGGGGCGTATTATCTCCTCGATATCAGCAACATCTGCGTTAGCAAAATCCTCAATGGTCTTATATTTTGCAAAAAGCTCTTTCGTGACGATATTCACCCTTGCGTCTGTACACTGAGCAGAAAGCCTGCCTGCTATCATAAGCTCGTGGGGCTTTTTATAGTCAAGGGAGCATATGCCCTCGGGGTAGACCTGCTCCAGTCTTTCCACTATTATTTGTGCATGTTCTTTCTTTGTCATCGGTACTGCTCCTTTGTTTATAAGTGCTTTATTACTTTATATTGTACACTTTTTTGCAGGATTCGTCAACCAAAATTTCATATCAGGGACGATATTCCAGCGGGTTTGTGCGTTATATCGGCATAAAAATGTGTTTTGTCATTTTTGCGGGTTGAACAGCTTTGGCCACAGTACACTGATTTGTTGACATTTCACGGAAATTTTACACGAATTATGAATTTATAATTGTGATTTTACTTCACATTTCAAAAAAAGGCTATGATTTTTATACAATTTCAATAAAATTATGAAATTTTGCATTTTACTACTTGCAAATTGCAAAATAGTGTGCTATAATAAGTAAGTGATGTGCGGAATGAGTAAAAAAGCCGTGCACAAATTATAATTTATAAGATGGGAGTTTTAATAATGGCTTTGAACAATGCGTATCTTGAAAGCGTTTATGAGAAGGTTGAGAAGAGAAATCCCGGCGAAAAGGAATTCCTCCAGGCAGTATATGAGGTACTGGAAAGCCTCATTCCTGTTGTAGAAAAGAGACCTGACCTTGTTGAGGCAGGTATAATCGACAGAATAGTTGAGCCAGAAAGACAGATCATTTTCCGTGTTCCTTGGGTAGATGACAATGGCAAGGTACAGGTAAACAGAGGTTTCAGAGTTCAGTTCAACTCTGCTATAGGACCATACAAGGGCGGCATCAGACTTCACCCTTCAGTATGTGCATCAGTAATCAAGTTCCTCGGCTTCGAGCAGATCTTCAAGAACAGCCTTACAGGTCTTCCTATCGGCGGCGGTAAGGGTGGTTCAGACTTCGATCCTAAGGGCAAGTCTGACGGAGAGGTTATGAGATTCTGCCAGAGCTTTATGACAGAGCTTTGCAAGCACATCGGTGCTGACACAGACGTTCCAGCAGGCGATATCGGTACTGGTGCAAGAGAGATCGGCTATATGTTCGGTCAGTACAAGAGAATCAGAAACGAGTTCACAGGCGTTCTTACAGGTAAGGGCCTTTCATACGGCGGATCACTTGCAAGAACAGAGGCTACTGGTTATGGTCTTTGCTACTACACATCTGAGATGATCAAGTGCATGAAGAATGAAACATTCGCAGGCAAGACAGTTGTTATCTCCGGTTCTGGTAACGTTGCTATCTACGCTACAGAGAAGGCTACAGAGCTGGGCGGCAAGGTAGTTGCACTTTCTGACTCTAACGGTTATGTATACGATCCAAACGGCATCAACCTCGATGTTGTTAAGCAGATCAAGGAAGTTGAGAGAGGCAGAATCAAGGAGTATGTAAACAGAGTACAGGGTGCTGAGTACCACGAGGGCTGCAGCGGCATTTGGACTATCAAGTGCGACATCGCTCTCCCATGCGCTACACAGAACGAGATCAACGAAGAGTCAGCTAAGGCTCTCGTAGCTAACGGTGTATTTGCTGTTGCTGAGGGTGCTAATATGCCTTCAACTCCAGAGGCTATCGCTGTATTCCAGAATGCAGGTGTTCTCTTTGGACCAGCTAAGGCTGCTAACGCAGGCGGTGTTGCTACATCAGCTCTTGAGATGTCACAGAACAGCGAGAGACTTTCTTGGACATTCGAGGAAGTTGACGCTAAGCTCAAGAACATCATGACAAACATCTTCCACAACTCATACAATGCAGCTAAGGAGTACGGTCTTGAAGGCAACCTCGTTGCAGGTGCTAACATCGCAGGTTTCCTGAAGGTCGCTGACGCAATGAAGTGGCAGGGTATCGCTTACTAATATAAGCGTATAAACAAAGCTATATACGAAGCGGACAGTCAACTGACTGTCCGCTTTTTTTATATCATATATGATGCGGCAAAAATAGAATATCCCCCTATCAGCGTCTTAGTGTCACGCTGATAGGGGGAACATATTCAATATTTACTTTTTCGTATCTATGTTTATCTTAATATAATCTATTACATTTTCTATTTCATTTTTATTGTTTGTACCCTTTCTCATGTTTAAAAATTTCGGATGATATGTCCAGAAAGCAGACTCAACAGAACTATATTTCTCTAATTTATCCGTTATGTTCACGATCGGCTTCGATTGTTTTTTAGTGAGCATGGGTTTGTCATCGAAAGAAGTTCCAAGAGCATATCCCATTGTTTTGTAATAATGAGGTCCTGTAAGGAAAATAATAACTGCTGGGTTTATTATCTCTATTTCCCTTTCAAATATTGACGACTTATCATTTAGATATTTTTTATTGAGAACTTTTTCACATTCGTCTTTTAGTCGTTTTGTTTTCCCTTTTGAAATGAGATGTAGTTTATCAATATTAGTCCAGTATATGCTATAATCAGTAAAACCGCAAACAAACCTCCAAAAAGGCGAAGTGACTTTACTGTATGTCTGATTTTTCAAATATTTCTTACAGCCCAATTGCTTCGACATGAATCCGATGCTCCACATCTGATATTCTTTTAGTGATTTACCATAGTCATTCAAACCTCTTGCTTCCTGACCCACGATCATAATGTTTTTCTTTCCCGCACCAAAATTATCACACACACCTCCTATAAAAGGTCTGGAAAATGTATAATTCATAGATGGCGTCACTTCTGAAGCAACCTTATTATACCAAGACGTAAATGCGTCCAGTAACTCCTCATTTATCTTTTTTACAGTTTCATTCTCTGCCATACCTACTCCTCCCCATATTTCAAAATAATGTCCCTAGCCACCGCTACAACTCTGTCCGCCACGCTTTGAGGCTTGATTATTTTAACAAACTGACTATACTGCATAGTCCAATAAAACAGGGCGTTTTCATTGACCTTTAGTGATATTACGCATTTGTCATTGCTTTCTGACAACACGTTAAAGCCCTTACCAAACCAATCGATTATCTGCCCTATAAGGAAACGATCTACCTCAAGCTCTGCATTCACTGTCTCCCCACTGAACATATAAATATGGTCTTTCATGTATTTTGAAAGGTCAAAGCCATGGCTGTTGCCTGCCGTTTTTCGTATATCCTTCTGCGGCATATCTATCAACTGTATTTCCAGTATTTTATCGACCCGAAAATTTGCGATATTATCATATTTGTCAACATTGCAAATAAGGTAGTACCTGCCGTTTGCGGTCACTGTGTAATATGGATTAATTATATATTTGTCAGTTTTCTTCGGGTGCAGTTTTTTATCTGTTCCATATTCGCAGTATAAAAATTCTATCTGCTTTTTCTCCTCTATTGCCTGATTAAGCAACTCGACAGTATAAAGCACCTGTGCATTTTCTGTATGCCCAATAGTTTCATAATTCACTGAACCTTTAATTCTATTTTCAGCAAATGGACTTGACTGTTTTTCAATTTTGCTAATAAGTCTCTCCGTTTCTCTACCCGTAACATACCTTGAGAACAGCAAGCCGTCAGAAATAAGCTTTACCTCACTCGGCTCCAATGTGTGATTATAATATATATCGGTGATAATCACATTCACATCATCAACAGATTTCTGCGAACCATTTTTGCGCTCTATTTCTGTATATTCAATATCGAACCCAAACTCAATCAAATTCATAAGATTTCGCTTTACAGTTTTTCTGTCACAGGTAAGTTCAAAATCAGTTTGCAAGTATTCCTGTATATTTTTCTGCGTCAGCCTATGATCAACGTCAGAATGCCGTTTTATTACTTCCAGCGTCATTATAAGATTATTTTTTACAGGCTGTCTTCCCATACTTATCATCTCCTGTCGACGTATTTAATGCCAAATATGATGCGGTATTAGTTACTCATCTTTATTATATTGTACCGAGTTGCGTAGGACAAGTCAATGGATATGAGATGTTTTTCAGAATAAAATCAATGATTTTGTAGACATTTACAAATTTGCAAATATGTTTTTGGCTACTATTAAAATCACAGAAAACTATCACAGCCTTTTCCCATACTATCGTATATTTCTTTATGAAATTCTCTAAGTTTGGATTAACATTTGGTGATACTGTTAATGTATGGAGATTTTACTTTAAGTTCATTTGTAATATCATTAATTCGCTTTTGAAGTTCTTTATTCCGCTCTTGTATTTTGTCTGCTGTTTTTGCAAATCCTTTTAAGAAATTGATTATTCTTCGCATATTTCTGTTGGCTGATGATCCCATTTCTATGTAAAAAGGAACGTTATTTCTGATCAAGCAGATCGCATATTTTGACTTTTCAAGGTTGCTTCCGTCATATTCACGCTTTTTAAACCCTGCAAAAATTTTGTTATATGCCTCTTCAATTTCCCATATTCTGTCCTGATCTGACAGTGTGTTTGCTATACTCTTTTTGCAAGATCGGATGGTTTTTTTGCTGTGTGATATATTAAAGCCCGTGGGCTTCCATATCGAAGAAACCCATGGGATTTGTTGTGCGTTTTTTACAGCGCCTTTTTTATATCATGCCAGACTTATGGGAATGTTCCCGTGGGTCTATTTGACCTGATTTTCCTTTATGATAACGCCACGCTCAAAAGCACAAGCATTCTCAAGCGTTGTGCGGCTTATAGCGGCTAGGGCTTCTTCGGTGAAAAAGCCCTGATGAGAGGTGACGATAACGTTAGGAAAAGACAGAAGCCTTGCGGTCACGGAGCTTTCTAGGATATCCTCCTGTCGGTTTTCAAAGACATTCTCTGTTTCTTCCTCATAAACATCAAGACCCACTCCGTGGAATTTTCTGCTTCTGATACCTTTTATAAGGTCTTCGGTATTCACAAGCGCACCTCGTGAGGTATTTACAAAAACAACATTCTCTTTCATAAGGGAGATAGTTTCAGTATTGATAAGATGATAGCTTGATTCTGTCAGGGGGCAATGGAGCGAGATAAGGTCGCTTTCTCTCAGGACTTCGCTAAGGGGATAATATTTCACAAAATCAAGGTCGGGATTTTGATAAACGTCATAAGCTATAACACGCATACCAAAGCCGTGGCATATCCTGCACATTGCCGCACCTATCCTGCCTGTGCCTATTATACCAGCAGTCTTGCCATGGAAATCAAGTCCCATAAGACCATTCAGGCTGAAATTGTTCTCTCTTACCTTTATATAGCCCTTGTGTATTCTTCTTGTTACTGCAAGCGCAAGCGCCATGGCGTGTTCTGCCACGGCTTCCGGAGAATACCCAGGCACTCTAAGCACTGTTATGCCGTATTTATCGGCGGCTTTTATATCAACATTATTATAGCCTGCACATCGCATAAGAAGAAGCTTTACACCGTGTTCATGGAGCCGTCTAAGCACTGAGCCTGTTATCGTTGAGCTTACAAAGGCACACACGCCCTCACAGCCCTCGGCAAGCCTTGCTGTGTCTTCCGTCAAGTCAGCTTCAAGGTAGATGCTTTCTATATCGGGATAGTTTTTTCGCTGCTTTTCAAATGAATCTATATCATACTGCTTTGCGTCATAGAATATTATTTTCATGAAAACTCCTCCAAATTTTAAAGTATTTCATTTTACGCTTGTATTTTTTGCAGCTGTTTATAAAAATATACGGTTTTTGCCTTAATAAGATAAAATTATCAAAGGTTGACAATTGTGCGTAAATAGGATATAATATAGGTGTCGGTATGTAAAAATATACTTTAAATATACTTTAAATGCCTGTTTTCTACAGAAAGGATATGATGCCAATGTCACAATTTTCGGAACTTCTCAGAGAATACATAAAGAAAAAAGATATTACTATAAAAGCCCTTGCCGAAAAATGTGGTATCGACAGAACATATCTTCATAAGATACTCAAAGGTGAAAGGAAAGTGCCAAGCGTAGATTTTGTAGAAAATATAAGCTTGCAGCTCATGCTTTCCACAGAGGATAAAAGCAGGCTCATGGAGCTTTATAACATTTCTGAGATGGGGGAAGATGTCTACAATCGCCGTAAGCAGGTGTCAAAGATAATACACGATATGGCAAACACCAACATGGAAGATCCTGACGCTCTGACTTTCAAGACAGAAGTTGATATAACTCTGTGCCTGAGATATCCATCTATACCGACAAACGTGAGCTTAGAAAAAACCTGCAGGTACTTATATGCAGCGATGTTCATAATGGTTCTGACATTCAGGTCATCGCTCAGCCAACAGAGTTTCTTACCAATCTGCTGTCTATTGCCGCAGAAGGCAGCGAGTCTGCCATAAACCATCTGTTCTTCTTTGACAACACCTCAGGTGAAAAAACCACCGCAAAATACAATCTGGATATTTTTCCGTTCATATGTCACCTTGCACAAAAGCATGAAAAGTATGAGGCTTTTTATTATTATGAGGGTGCGTCGGCATATTTCAACTCCACGAACATCATGCCAAACATAATGATAACGAATAATTTTCTGATCAGAACAGACAGCGATTATTGCGAGGGAGTTATATACAGATCTAAGCCTATGGTAGAATTTTATATGCGGCAGTTTGAAAAGTTCAAGACAAAATGTGCAAAGCTTCTCGACCACGCCGTGGATATTTTGGAATATGTTTACTTTTGGTACGATGACAACGCAAATTTCATCGGCGTGGATTTTCAGCCATGCACCATGCTTTGTCTTACAGAGGATATATACAACGCCCATGCACTTTTGCCAGCTGACGCAAAGAAATTTGTAAAAGCAAAGCTCACCATGGGCAAGAAGGCTCTTTCTGAACACAAATTTGTAAATCTGTTCAGTGAAAAGGGCCTTGCAGAGTTTATGACGACGGGAGAGATTTTTGAGCTTCCGAGAAATTCATATACTTTTCCCACTCTTGCAGAACGCAAGATAATGCTACAGATAATGATATCGCTTTGTGAAAACGGCATGGCAGACTACAGGATAATAAAGAACGACTATTTTGCGGTGTCGAAAAATCTTTGTATCAACATTTCTGACAACACAAGTCTTAACATCATTGCCAGAAACAACTGCTTCTCTGATTTTTCTTATTTGAAGATAAGCGAAACGAGCCTTGTTCAGGCTTTCTGGGATTATTTTCAGCACTTTATAGATTCTGACGCTGTTTGCTCACATGAAGAAACTATCGAGATACTCAGGTCTTATTTGTAAAAAATGGGCGACCAAAAGCCGCCCACTGTAATGATATTATTTAAGCTGTTCACGCATTAAAGTGAGCAGCTTTTTTTCTCGCCTTGACACCTGCACCTGCGACATACCAAGTTGTTTTGCCGTTTCCATTTGAGTTTTATTCTGAAAATATCTCAGGTATATAAGCTTTCTATCCTCCGCTTCAAGGGAAGCTATGACCTGGCGGAGAGAGAGCCTGTCAGCAATTTCTATGTCAGGAGCATCAACAGGGATATCTATTTGTCCGTGGCGGTCGTCTTCATCTGAGCTTTCAGTAAGACTAACAGGGGGCAGGGCGACGTTCATGGCTAGAGTAACGGCTTCTTCGCTTTCTCCTGACAGCTCACAAAGCTCGCTTACTGTAGGTTCTCTCCCCTGCTGTATGGAAAATCGCTCACGTTCTCTTACAAGGCGCATGGAAAGCTCTTTTATGCTCCGTGACACTTTTATCGTGCCACCGTCACGGAAAAGCCTTTTTATCTCCCCTAATATCACTGGCACTGCATAGGTGGAGAATTTCACACCACGGTCGCTGTCAAAGGCTTTCGCAGCTTTTACAAGACCTATACAGCCCGCACCGTAGAGGTCGTCATACTCTATGCCACGGTTGCGGAAGCGGTTTGCGCACAGGTGAACAAGCCCCAGATTTTCTTCTGCAAGAGGGGTCTCGACTATGCTGCTCATTTTATACTCTTTCTTTCAAGGCTTTTTCAAGGATAAGGGTAGTTCCTTCTCCAAGCTTGCTGCGCACCTTCACTTTATCCATAAAGCTTTCCATGACCGCAAAGCCAAGGCCTGCTCTTTCCTCCTCAGGTGCAGTGGTGAAAAGCGGCTGCATAGCCTGCTCTACATCAGCGATACCACAGCCCTTATCCCTTATTTTTATGTAGACGTGTCTGTTCTCGAATATCCTTATCTGCATGAATATCTCCCCTAGGGTGTTTCGGTATCCGTGGACAATGGCGTTTGTGACTCCCTCTGACACTGCGGTCTTGACATCTGCAAGCTCGTCGATCTGAGGGTCAAGCTGAGTAAGGAAACCGCTGACTGCAACTCTAGCAAAGCGCTCATTTTCAGAATAGCTGGGAAAACTGACTTTCATTTCATTAAGGGGTTTTCGTTTCAATTTTATCACTCTCCTTTGTTTTGTCATCGGGGCTTTCATTCTGTTCCTGAGCTGCTTTCTTCTCTTGTATATACGGGGTCATATCCGTGACTATCTTTGTGAGTCTGTGCATACCTGCAAGCTGCAAGACCTTTCGGATATAAGCAGGAGGCGACGCCACTATCACCTCGCCACCCATTTCTGACATTATCCTGTATCTGCCCATAACAAGCCCGATACCTGAGCTATCCATAAAAGTCACCTGAGAATAGTCGAGGATAAGGGTAAGAGGGTTATGGCTTCTAATGGCTTTATCTATCTCTCCCCTGAAATATTTTGCTGTATGGTGGTCGATATCGCCGCATATCTCTGCCACAAGAGTTCTGGCTGACGGATAGTTTTTTATCTCCACATTCATGCTTTATCATTCCTTTCATTTTTTCGTTTTATCCGCTGAAAATATATTATCACTTACAGTGGGATTTTTTTGTCGCATTATCGTATGGGTGAAAAAAGCAGGAACACACTTTTTTGTGTGTCCCTGCCTAGGAAAATTATTATGTTCTATGCTTATGTCTTAAAGTCCGTTAGGATTATTCTTAATGAAGTTCCAGCTATCTGCTGTCATTTCATCAAGACCATATTGTGCTTCCCAGCCAAAGACCTTCTTTGCCTTTGCTGTATCAGCATAGCAGGTTGCGAGGTCGCCTGCACGTCTTGGCTTTACTACATATGGAAGCTTCTTTCCGCAGGCTTTTTCAAAGCTGTGAAGAACGTCATAAACGCTTGAGCCTTTTCCTGTGCCGAGGTTTACGGCTTCAACACCCTTGTTTTCCATTACATACTTGACTGCGCAAAGGTGACCCTTAGCAAGGTCAACAACGTGGATATAATCTCTTACACCTGTTCCGTCAGGAGTATCGTAATCGTCGCCAAACACACCGAGCTTTTCAAGCTTTCCTACTGCTACCTGACAGATATAAGGAAGCAGATTGTTTGGTATACCGTTAGGGTCTTCGCCGATAAGACCGCTCTTATGTGCGCCGATAGGGTTGAAGTATCTCAGAAGTGAAACTGACCAGTCGTTGTCGGAAACATAAACATCTCTCAGTATCTGCTCTATCATTACCTTTGTATAGCCATAAGGGTTTGTTGCTGATGTAGGCATATCCTCCGTATATGGAGCTTTGTTCACAGGGCCGTAAACTGTTGCGGAAGATGAGAAAACTATCTTCTTACAGCCGTATTTTCTCATTGCCTTGATAAGCATGAGAGTGCCTGTGATGTTGTTATGGTAATATTCAACAGGCTTCTGAACAGATTCGCCAACAGCTTTAAGACCTGCAAAATGTATAACAGCGTCTATCTTGTTTTCTTCAAATATCTTTTCGAGCGCCGCAAGGTCAAGAAGATCTGCCTCATAAAAAGCAAAGTCCTTGCCTGTTATCTTCTTTATTCTGTTAAGAGCCTCCGGCTTTGAGTTTGAAAAGTTATCAACTATAACTACTTCATAGCCTGCTTCAAGAAGCTCAACGCAGGTGTGGCTTCCGATAAATCCTGCTCCGCCTGTAACGAGTATTTTTGCCATATTCTTTACCTCCCAAATATGTCAGGTTTTTTCTTACACTTACATTATACCATATTTTCACGTTTTTGCAATACCATTTTTGTTTCAAACACATGGATTTTTGTTGCAAAGAGAATAAAAATATGCTATCATATCTTTAACAGACCATCTCACAGAAAGGAACACACAGAATGAATACAGACCGTCATTCCTTTAAATCAGACCAGACGGACGCACTTTCGCTGTCAGTATACAACGTGGGCTATGAAAAATGTCAGGGGCTTCACAGTTGGGGAAGCGGTGTTCGTGACCATTATCTTATCCACCACATCATAAGTGGCAAGGGCATATACAAAACACCGCAGGGAGAGTATCACCTTAGCACAGGGGACACCTTTCTCATTTACCCCTACACTGTTATAACATACACTGCCGACAAGGACGACCCATGGGAATACTACTGGGCAGGCTTCAACGGCTCTGACGCTGAATTTATCCTTGATCGTGCAGGCTTCACAAGAGAGTGTCCCGTTATCTCCGCAGACTTTGGAAGCGAGCTTAAAGACAGTCTTGAACGCATTTATCGTCTTAGTGGAAACAGAAGCTCAGATCTTGTGAAAATGACAGGTCAGCTTTACATCACGCTGGGCATTCTTATGGAACGCTCTGGAAGTCAAAGCCGTTCTGGGGGCACCGCAAAGGGATATGTCACAAAGGCGAAAAACTACATTGCACACAACTACACCCTTGGGATAGGGGTCGAGAATGCCACCGATTTCGTTGGCGTGAGCCGTGCCACGCTATATCGAGCTTTCATGGAATATGAGGGGCTTTCTCCTGCACAGTATATAACTGATTTCCGTGTGAACGCCGCCTGCCGTTTGCTGGAAGAAACTGAGCTTCCTGTGTCGGCCGTGGCAAGGTCGGTAGGGTATAATGACAGCCTTTATTTTTCAAGGATATTCCACAAGACAAAGGGTGTGTCACCTACGGAATACAGGGCTGACGCTTTGTGTACAAAAGGTGAAAACAAGGCGTTTTCGGTTGACAAGGGTATATAAATGAGATATAATAAATAGGTATAATCAGCTACGAAAGGGTCTTAAACAATGAATTTCTTTATGGTCGGCTCGTTTTTCATGCTTTTCATGCTAAACGCAGGCTGGACTTCTAATTACGTTATAAAGCTTGCAGGCTTTTTATTTTTCGCAGTGGGAACGGCTGAGGCTGAAGAACGCACTGACGCTTTCGCACATCTTAAAAAGCCTGCTTACACTTCTTCCGCTATGTGCGCTCTTGCGGTGGTATGTCAGCTTCTATTGAAACTTCTCTCCCCTGCGGCAATGGCGGCGAACGTTATAAGCATTTTGCTGTCGGCGGCAACTGTCTATATGTCACTGAACCTTATGAGAATGTTCCTTGTGGCGCTTGACAGCCACAGAGAGCTTGTGGAAGACGTTTCAAACATTGTAAGGCTTCAGGGCAGTTTCAACAAACTTGCTCTTATGACGTTTATTTACTTTGGGGGCGACCTGCTCAACAGGCTAATACCAATAGAGTTCGTCACCACCCTTGCAGGCGTTATTGCGGCAATAGCAAAGATACTTGTGTATATTTTCCTGCTCATCATGCTTTACAACTTCAACAAGCTGAGGACAGATTATGAAAAACGCCGTGAAAGAGAAAACAAATAAGGATATTTCAAGAACGTCATGTTCACAAATGGCGTTCTGTTTTGTGTATAAAGGCAACAAAGAATAGGAGAACGAAAAATGCTATCAATAATAATACCAAGCTATAACGAGGAGGGCAACGTTGCAAAATGTGCTTCTGTTGTTTCAAAGCTTCTCAGCGAAAACGGTATAGACTATGAGCTTGTTTTTGTAAACGACGGCTCAAAGGACAGAACATGGGATATAATCTCAAACCTTGCACGCAATGACGAGCATATCGTGGGCGTGAATTTTTCAAGAAATTTCGGCAAGGAGAGCGCAATTTTCGCAGGACTTGAAACTGCAAAGGGCGACGCCTGCGTACTGCTAGACTGTGATTTGCAGTTCCCGCCTGAGGTCATAATCGAGATGTACAACATCTGGAAAAACAATGACGTTGACATTGTTGAGGGCAGAAAAAATTCCCGTGGAAAGGAAAACCCTGTATACAAATTTTTCTCTCTGTGGTTTTACAAGATGATAAACAAGTCAAGCGGACTGGACATGGAAGCGGCTTCCGATTTCAAGCTTCTTGACAGGGCTGTGGTAGATTCACTGAATGCAATGCCTGAAAGACTGACGTTTTTCAGAGCAATGTCAAGCTGGGTAGGCTACAAGACGGAGCGTGTATATTTTGACGTTGCTGACAGAGAGATAGGCGAATCAAAGTGGTCTGTAAAGGGGCTTTTCAAATTCGCCATAAACAGCATAACCTCTTTTACCTCTGCGCCTTTGCAGATAGTGACAGTATGCGGTGTCATAACGTTTATTTTCTCTGTCATACTGGGACTTCACACCCTTATCAAAAAGCTTATCGGTGCGTCGGCGGTAGGATTTTCAACGGTCATAATCCTACAGCTTCTCACATCGAGTATAATAATGTTCAGTCTTGGAATAATAGGCTTTTATCTCTCAAAGATATACGAGGAGATAAAACAGCGGCCTAGATACATAATCCGTGATATCATAAGAAAAGACGACGAGGAGAAAAAGAATGGAAAAGACTAAGACATCTCCCCTTTCATTTATAAAAAAATGGTGCTATGATAAGCGGCTGTACTTTTTGGTGTTCTTTCTGCCTGTGGCAATAATGTTTTCTGCCTATGCGTTTTTCAAGATACACCCTATAGGCGACAGCTCGGTGCTTGTGCTTGATCTGAACGGTCAGTATGTTTACTACTACGAGCAGTTCCGTGACGCTTTCCATGGCAACGGCAGTTTTATCTACAACTGGTCACGAAACCTCAGCGGAGAAATGTTCGGTGTGTTTGCATATTATCTTGCAAGCCCTTTTATGCTGATACTTGTGCTGCTGCCGAGAACGATGATGGCGACCTCTATCCTTATTTTACAGCTTGCAAAGATAGGCACGGCGGCTGTGACGTTCATGTTCTTCTTAAAAAAGATATCAGTGCAGAAGCCTAAAACTATCTCACTTATCATATTCCCTACCATGTATGCTCTTATGTCATACATGGTGGTACAGCTTATGGACCCCATGTGGCTTGACGGACTTATCTATCTGCCGCTTATATGCTGGGGCGTTCACAGGCTCGTTGATGAGGGCAAGCTTGTGCCTTATATAGTGCCGCTGGCGCTTATGTTCATTGCACATTTCTACATCGGCTATATGGTAGGAATTTTCACGTTTTTCTACTTCTGTTGGTACTGCCTTTCAAGAGAGGGCAGGATATTGCCAAAAAAGTTCTTCTCACGCTGTGTGGCTTTCGGTATCGGCACGCTTGTTGCGCTTATGTGTGCAGCGTTCGTTCTTATAACCGTTTACAATTCTTTGAAGCTTGGCAAATTTGAATTCACTGACCCTGATTTCTCACTTGCAACACAATTTGATTTTCTCACGTTCATAACAAAGCTTTTCCCAATGTCATATGACACTGTTTACCCTGAGGGTATGCCTATGATATACTGCGGAACGGCTGTATTGATACTTGTTCCGCTGTTCTTTATGAACGACAGGATAACGATGAAAGAAAAGACCTCTACAGGTCTGCTCACTTTCCTGCTTGTAATACTAATGTATATAAAGCCTGCCGACATGGCGATGCACGGCTTCCAAGTGCCGAACTGGCTGCCTTACAGATATTCTTTCATATTCTCATTCCTGATGATAGTAATGGCGTTCAGGGCGTTTGAAAACCTCGAGGGCATAACGGCAAAGAACATCGGCGGAATTTTCTTCGGACTTATGGTATTTCTCTTCTGGTGTGAGCGTGAGAACTACTCTCACTTCCAGCTTTTTGAAACAAAGACAAGTGAAACAGGCGACACCACAAACGTTATACAAGGCATATGGGTATCCATGATAGCTCTGGCGGCATATTTCGCACTTATCTATCTTATCAAGAAATATCCAAAATCAAAGGCTGTTTGTATCGTAATGGTAGGCGTTCTTGCGGTTGAGCTTTTTGCAAACAGTGCTGACACTATCGACAAGATAGACACTGACGTTGCATACAGCAAATACACCTCTTATGAACCTTACATGACGCAGACGAGAAACGCTGTGTCAATGATGAAGGAATATGACCCGTCGCTTTTCTACCGCATGGAGGCAACTTTCCACAGAACTGTAAACGACCCTATCGGAACAGGCTACAAAGGCATTTCACATTCAAGCTCAACAATGAACGCACCTGCCCTTATGATGCTCCACAAGCTTGGCTATGCTTACGGCGGTCACTACACAAAATATGACGGCACAACTTTCATGACCGACGCTCTGTTTGACATAAAATATCTTATGGACAAAACGGGCAACACCTCTTTTGTAGGCACAAGAGTTAAAGTCCCTGAGGAATACAAGCTCACTACAGAATACACTGAGGGCGACGCAACATATAAATTCTACAACAACCCTAACGCTCTTGGTCTTGGCATGGTATCGTCACCGAGCATTGAGGACGTGTCACTTTCTGAAGATAATCCTTTTGAAAATCAGAACATGGTATTCAACGCCCTCGCAGGCACAACAAAGGAATATTTCACAAAGATACCTGTTATAAACAGCGAAATGGAGAACGTTTCTACATCTCAGCTCACTGACGGACACACGAAATACTTCCCTACAGACACTTCCATTGCAGAATGTCACATTGACTATGTTGTGAAAATGGATAAGGACTCATATCTTTATATGTATCTTCCAACCAAATATGAGCGTTCCTGCAACGTGTGGATACAGGACGAGGACGATTATATGGACGGCTCTGAGCCTATGGAATATTCAGGTCAGTTCTTTGTGGGCGACAATTATTCCATTATGAATCTTGGCAAATTCTACGAGGGGCAGGAGCTTCGCATACGCATAACGGTAGCAAATGACGATAACGAAGCTTACTGGAAAGACCAGCTTTTCTACACCTTTGATTATGACAGCTTTGCACAGACCTGCGCTGATATGCAGAAAAATGTGCTTGAGGTCACAAGCTTTAAGGACACTTATCTCGAAGGCACTGTTAATGCTGAAAATGACGGCTCTGTACTGTTCACAACCATACCATACGAAAACGGCTGGACTATCACTGTGAACGGCAAAAAGGTGACGGCTGAAAAATCTCTTGACAGCCTTATAACTATCCCTTTGGAGCAGGGTGAAAACAAGATAACAATGAAGTTCTCACCTGACTATTGGAAGGTATCTCTTATCATAACGGGCTTTGGTGTTGCCCTGCTGGTGCTTATATTCCTGTTTGAATATAAGCGTGGAAAAGTCATGAAAAAGGTGCTTGCAAAAGCTAACTTTACGGCTGAGAGCAGTGAGAATGCCACAACCCCTGTGATAAATGACACAACTGATACAACGAACGAACCGCTGAGGATATACCGACCTGACAATGATGATGACGAAAAGCTTCGGCACATAAACGAGATGATGAAAAATATTCTCGGTGAGGACGAAGATAGCGGCAAAAACGATAAATAGCGACGAAAGCTGCGAAAAAAATCTATTGACAAGGCTTTTATAAAATAGTATTATAATAGGGACGGAAATTCTATCCGCCCCTATTTTTTCGGACAGCGGATAAAGACTTCACAAATGAAAGGAATAATCAAAATGGCAAAAAAGATCTACACCAAGAAGCTTACATATGCAGGAATGTCCCTGTGTCTGCTGAGTTTTTTCGCATTCATTCTCTCGGCAGCAGGTGCTCTTGCTGACCCTGTGGGAAAGCTCGTTTACAACAACGTTTTCACAAACAAGATAGACGTTTTGTTCACCCCCGACATTTTCGCTTATGTGAACACCTATGGTCTTTCATGCGCACTCGCCATATTCAGCCTTGTGGCGTTTTTCACATCTGCAAGAGCAAAGGGCAAGAAAAAGCTTGATGGTGCATTCGCAGGCTTTCTTATCCTTTTCCCATTTGTTGTGATGATAACAAAGGGCATAATGATATACTATGTTACGGTAAAAGGTCACTTCTCAAACGCTATAACAATGGGCTATGACAATGACAAGTTCAGGGTAGCCCTTTCACTTGCTGATGATGTTCTGCCATTTATTGCGGCTTTCCTGCTTTTTATCGGTGGACTTGTTATTGCAGGCAGACTTATGGGCGAAGATTTCGCCGTTGAGATACCTGTTGCCGCAAAGACGCCTGACAATGCCCCTGCGCCTATCCCAATGACTACACCGCAAGAACAGAGTTTTGCTCAGCCTGATATGTCACAGTTCAGAAAGCCCGACAATGCCGAGCCTGTTATGTCACAAAGCGTAGTTGAGCCTGAGATACCACAACAGACAGAGCCTATAGAACCACCTACAGAAACGGCTGAACAGCCTGTCGAGCAGACCGCACCTGAAAAGTGTCCTCACTGCGGCTCAGAGCTGAAGAGCGGAGCCAAATTTTGCAGCGTTTGCGGAAACAAGGTCTAAAAAGCTACACCAATACACTTCCATAAAAAACACGGCATATGCCACTTTTTCGGTGACATATGCCGTGTTTCATTTTTACTGTTTTGATACGCTGGGGCTTGCAAGACCATGCTTTACTCGGTCACGGACCTCCGCTCTCTTTGCGTCGTTAAATCTGTCGAGAGTTCCAACAAGATAGCCTGTTATTCTTCTTATACGCTGAAAAGGCACGTCTGCAAAGTGATAATCAACGTCAACAAAGTCGCCGTCTATTTTTAGGTCGATAGTCTGGATAGTCTTTTCAGGGTAAAGCTTCTGCGCCCTGTCGATATATGAATTTATCTCTGCCTGGGACATCTCCCCGCCTGTTACGTTCACATTTACCATTTTACATTACCTCCATTTTTCTTTGTTATACATATTGTTGCCACAATAAAAGGATACCACAATATCTTGTATTTGTCAATAGTTAATACCTACAAAGCACATGAGTATATTTTGTAGGGTATGCCTGCATGGTCAGCCTTTCATTTCTTCTCTTATGCCTCGCCAATCGGGACAGAACTTGCCCACCAAAGCCCAGAAATCCTTGCTGTGATCCATAAAGACCAAGTGGCAAAGCTCGTGAAGGCAGACGTAATCAATGCACTCTCGGCGGAAAACGATAAGCTTTGAGTTTATGGAAATATGCCTGTTTGAGATACATCTTCCCCAACTTGCTGTCAGCGGTTTTATTGTGACCTTTTCAGGCACAAGCCCTGTGGAGGCAGACATTTTCTGCATACTTTTTGTTATCTCCGCCACTGTGAGATCGTTTATGAACTTGGTGGTCTGCTCTTTTACATAGGTCTGGTCGTTGGTCTTGTTCACGGCAATGAGAAGCTTGCCGTCCTCTATCTTGGGAGAAAAATACTTATCAGTTTGAACAAGGGTCAGGGTAAGCTCGTTCCCCAAAAGTCTGAGCCTTTCGCCATCGCAGAAATCTTTCGGCAGACCCACCGCCGCCTTGTCTTTTTGCTCCTTTATCCAGCCCAGATTGTTATTAATAAAGCTTTCAAGCTGCTGCTTTGAACAGCCGTAAGGCACACGCACTGTCAAAGTGCCGTCACGCATACCCATATTAAGGCGACTTCTTTTGGCAACGTCAAGGATAAAGTCTATGCGCTCACCGTTTTTATCCTCGATAAAAGTATTATATTTCGGCACTTCAAAGCCCCCATATCCAAAAGCGCCGCACATTCTTTTGTGCGGCGCTGTATTTTTTACCACTGTACTGCTATAGAGCTGTCTGTTGTAAGATAATCCTTATAAATATATCCTGTGAGTGGACCGTCTATGTTCATGAAATTTATCTTCACATATCCGTTATCCTCATATTCAAGAACGTTTACCTGAACGCCCGGTGACATACAAACGATATTCTCAGCGTCATTATCAGGTGCCACATGAAGATAAGCATACTCTGTGACATACATTACTTCAAGCACATCTGTCTGGCTAGACTCGTCGCTGGACACATCTGTTACCGCACCGCTTTCGTCCACACTGCTGTTATCAGTAACGGACGTATCCGCAGGGGCGGCGCTGTTCACTGGCTCAGCCACAGACTCATTTGTATTTATGGTGGCAGTATTTATACCCTTTGGCACTTCTGAACTATTGCTTGCAAAAAGCCCCTTGGCAAGCAGAAGTATCACGCACAGCACAAATATGCCCACAACTATTATTGCGACAACGCTCGCCGTATTTCCCGAAGCCTTGCGGGAAACGTTATTCTTGTTATTATCCATATATTGCACGGCACAAGCCGTCACATTTCGCCTCCTTTTGCAGGAACACACCTGCACACCTGCAAACAAAGCACAGGTACATAAACATATTATAATATTTTTTATCATCAATGTCAATGACAGTTTAATTACAATATTGTCACATTTCACTCTTTAAGCCCTCTTCTTGAGATATTTGCCATATTTACACCGATATTTTGACATTATAGCCAAATAGGCGTTTACTAATTTGATTAAAATACATATTAACAGAATCAACAAAATGTGATATAATGAGTTCTAAGGGCGTGCCTTGGGAGGCGTTGCCCTTATAGTATAAAAGCAAGGGGGCAGGAAGTTGCATAAAAAAATTATCTGCGGTGCATTGTCTGCTGCAATGTTCCTGACCCTTTTTTCAGCCTGCGGTCGATCTGAAGAGAGCGTAGTCAATACTAAAAACTCCTCGTTTATCGAACAAGAGGAAGTCGTTGACAGCCCTGCAAAGATATTTTTCTCAGCATGGAACGGCAGTGAGATAACTGCTGACACGGCTAGAGAGCATGGTATGATTTTCATGGACTCTTCGGAAGAAAGTGATATGCGCTGGGCTGAGTTCTGTGAGTGCGTAAAAAGCGGCACTGAGGCTGAGATAACAGTATGCACAAGCACGCAGGTGATACATGCTGAAAGCTATTTGGAGGGGGACAGTGGAGTTCTTACCATAGAATCTGAGGACTTTTCTGAGGGCAGCATGAAGCTTTTCTCAAAAAAGCTTTCTGCCGACAGCCTTTACAGCGTTTGTGAAAACGGCTTGACGGTATATTACGCAGGAAGCAACAAGCTTTATCAGACAGAGAATGTAACAAGTGAGCTTACAGACGTTCCTTTTGAGCAAAAGATATACAAGTGCAGCAGTGAAGCCAACATGACATTCCCCTATCAAAAAATGTTTTCAAATTATGATGATTTCAGTGAATATTATTTGAAATACAATGGTGAGCTGCAAATTCAGGAAATGAAAAAGGATATGGAAGCTTTTGAAAACGAAGGCGGCTTCAACAACCATGTTATTTTTCTAAAAGGAGAGCTTTCAGGATATGAACATATCGACTACAAAGCAGTAAGGGCGGTCAAGGACAAGGATTCCCTTTTCATATATGTGGCTAAAGAGATACCCGAGAACAAGGCAGGGGCGACTTCAAAACGTCAGATAACTGTCACAGTGCCGTCAGAGTATCTTGACGAGATAAGCCCCAAAAACATAAAATGGATAGTTTTCACACAAGAGTGACAAAAGGCGGGCAAGGTGTCTGCCTTTTTTTATTCTGAAAGTTGACAGATAAAAGCATTAGTATTATAATAAGGTCAACACCTCATAAGGAGATATTTATATGAAGCTTTTTTACCCTGAGATATTTGATGAATTTGTCTGCACAGGCTCGCAGTGTTCTGACAACTGCTGTATGACCGATTGGGATATCGAGATAGACGAGGACACCTACGGCTTTTACAAAAAGCTTGACAATGATATAGGCAGGAAGTTTGTGAACTCAGTTACGGAAGACGAGGGCGTGAAATATCTTGTCCACTGCGACGGAAAATGCCCTATGCTCAACGAAAAGGGGCTTTGCTCTGTTCAGCTTGCTTACGGTGAGGAAAACATCTCAGACATATGCCGTGAACACCCGAGGTTTTACGAGTGGTTTGGAGATTACAAGGAGGCTGGCGTGGGACTTGCCTGCGAAGAAGCTGTGAGAATGTATCTTTCTGACGATGAGCCTGTGAGATTTTTTACCAAAGAGATAGATGAAGAACCTGACGACCTTGAGTTCGATCCCCAGCTTCTTGAAACCATGCTTTTTGCACGGACGGCTTTCATTGACCTGCTTCAAAACAGAGAATATTCTCTCCATGACAGGCTTGTGAACGTTCTTTCAGCGTCAGCGGAGATACAATATGCTCTTGACGAAGAGGATACAGAGGAGATAAAAGCCATTGCCCAGGAGCTTTCCCACCCTGAGATAATTGCAGAGCGTGTGGAGAGCTTGAAAAAGGCTTTGCCTGAAAAGCCTTTGGAAAATGCCGAAAATATGCTTTTGTATCTTGAACGTCTTGACTTTATAGGCGACATTCTCCCACAGCAGATAAAGGACGCAAGCCGCTTTGTGAAAAAGCTTTCCGCACCCTTAAAGGCTCAGACGAGCGGTGAGTACGAAAAGCTTGCGGTATATTTTGTATACAGATATTTTCTTAAAGCTGTGAGAGATTTCGACCTGCTGTCAAAAATAAAGGCTATGATAGTGTTCGTTTTTGCCGCAGAGGTCATAAACCTCAGTCGTGAGCAGGACGCTCACGCACGCTTTGAAACCGTCAAGGAGCTTTGCAAGGAGATAGAATACTCAGGTGACAACATGGACAGGATATATGACGACAGCTATCTTTCCGATATTTTCTCCGATACTTCTATGCTTGCACTTCTTGAATGGACGCTTTAGAGAAGAAGGTAACCAAGCCCCAGGAGAAGCTTTATGTCTGCACCCTGCTTGTATAATATGTAAATAAGCAGACCGATAAGGGCTTTTTCCTCGTCTATCTTTATATCGCCTAAATTCCCCCCAAGCAGACCGCTCAAAAGCGAACTGCTCTGAGGGGCTTTTTGTGGGCTATGAGCATTCTGAGTGCGAGGGGTTTCCTCTGCATTAGGTGGTGCAGGCTCGCTATTAGGGCTTGCGCTCACAATGCTTCGTGAACGCCTTTGCATTTCTCTCACACGGCGAATGGCTTCCTCCTGCATGGTGGTGAAATTATTGTCATCAGAATAAGCCAAGCAGATCACCTCCCAGAAGCCCGCTTTCTTTCAGTGCGGGATAGACCGCAAAAAGCTTGAATATTTTTATGAGCCTGTCTATTTTCGCCTGATTTTCTTCTTTCAGCAGAGGTCGCAAAGCAAGAAGAAGCTGGATATTTTTATCGGGCTTTGAAGCTGACTGCATAATGCTTTGTATCTTCATAAGCTTTGCAATATCAAGACCCCCTGTCTGTGTCGCTTGCGCAGGCTTGCTTTCCGCAGGTGGAGAAACGCCACCTAGGCTTTGGAGAAGCTGAGAAAAGTCCATGTTCTGAGGGCTTTGTGGAGCTTCGCTCTGACCGCCCTGTTCTCCCTGTCCGCCGTTATCCGCCGTGAGCATATCCGCAAGCTCCTTTATCTGCTTCATGCTTTCCTCGTCATTAAGCACATTCTGTATTTTGTTCATCAAATCGTCCAATTATTTCACCGCCTGTTCGAGCTTTTGCCCTGTAAAATACTATTTTCCCTGAAGCTTTTTGAATATCGCCCTTGCCTGTGGTGAGGACAATATTTTCTCGGCAGTTTTCGGATCTGACAAAGCCTTTTGAAGCATCATAGCCTCGTTTTGTGGCATACCCTGAAGCGCCCTGTCATAAACTCCGCTTTCAAGCTGACCTTTCAGCACATCAGGAGTAGTGCCTAGCTTTCTTGAAGCCACTGCAAGAAGCGCCTGCATGGCTTTTGGATCCATAGAATTGAAGCTGTTTTTTGCGCTCATAAAAAATTCTCCTTTTTTCTATAGTATTTATAAATATTTATGTTATAATATTGCTTGTTATAACTGGTAAAGGGGTGTAACTATGAGAATAATCGTTTTTTCGGATACTCATGGAAATTATTCTGCAATGCACAAAATATTCAAGAGAAACGGCGACGCCGACCTGTTTATTTTTCTTGGTGACGGCGAACGTGACCTTGACAGCCTGAGAGTGCAGTATCTTGACAAAAAGATAGTAAACGTATCAGGAAACTGCGACTTTGCTTCGCTCACTCCCGAAAACGACATATACATGACCGATGACGGTATAAAGATATTTTTCACCCATGGCCACAAGTGGGGCGTGAAATACTCTACCGACAGACTTTTTTACAAAGCCAAGGAAATAGGCGCACAGATAGCACTTTTCGGACACACACACTGCCGCTACTACGCCTATGAGGAGGGTATCCACATTTTAAACCCCGGCAGTGCAGGACAGCCGAGAGACGGCAAGCCTGCAAGCTATGCCTATATTGACATCACAAAGGACGGTGGCATATTCTGTAGTCACGTTGACCTATAATATGCTCAGGACTTAGATCTTGTTAAACAAAAAGCGGACGAACACTTTTCATGTTCGCCCGCATTTTTATGCTAAAAATTATTCTGATATCTCTTTTCTTACCCTTTCAAGCTCATCAAGGAACATCTGATCCGCATGGCTAAGGCGGTAATTGCTCTGATAGATAAGAACGTCCTTATTGGTCTTTTTGAAGCTATGACAAACTCTCTGCACAAGGCCATAACGCTTCAATATCTCCTTTGGCAAAGGACTTACCCACATGAATGAGTCTGGACAAGCCGAGAGGATATCGAACTGACTTCCTCTCTCATAGACGTAAATATGCCTGCTGTGATTATTAAGCTCAGCGTTTTTCTTCTGATAAGTCGCTGAGATGTTCGGCACGATATTATCGCCGTGCAATACCTCTATGTATTTATCAAGGACAGTTTCGTTTATCTCTTTTTCTTTAGCAAGCTGGCTGTTTTCGCTTGTGATAAGTACATAATCGAACTCCCACACGTTATGATATTTCAGATTTTTCTCTTCTATCATAGACATGAAAAAGCTCTCATATGCCACAGGATAACGGATTATACCCATGTTATATTCGCATTCCACCACTGCGTTTATGGCTTCCATGGAGTTTGTTTCCCTTATTTTTGCGTCAAGCTCCACATTCGTGCCTAACTTGTTCACAAAGCAAGTGAAAGCGTGGGTTATATAGCTTGCCCTTGGCAAAAGCAGAGAGAAGTTCACAGCGTTTTCACCATTATCCTTATAAAGGCTCTCCATTTTATCCATTTGCACAAGTATGGCCTTTGCATACTGCAAGAACTGTTTGCCCTTTTCTGTGGCAACAACACCCTTTGCACTTCTTTTAAAAATCGGAATGCCAACTTCTCTTTCCATTTCCTTTATGGCTTTTGAAAGGTTAGGCTGACCCATATAAAGTGCTGAAGCTGCTTTTGTGATAGACCCAAGTCTTTCGACCTCTACCATATATCTGAGATGAGTTAAATTCATAGTTTCCCCTTCTTTGTTATCGGTATATAAAATTTTAAGGTTGCCATATAATATTATATATGCTTTCTGTCAATTTCATTATAAAGCTTTGTTAAAAACTTGTCAACCACAAGGAGCGTTTTTTAACATTTATTTAACATAAAGCAAAGTCATTTACCTCTTGACAATGCCTTTATACTCTGTTATAATCTTATATGTTTAAGGCTTACTTCTGCCGCCGGGTAGAAGTTTTGCGTCGGACCTGCTGTCGTTAGGCTTTAAAAGACAGCGGTGTTCGGCGTTTTTTTGTGGGATAAACGGAGGATAAAAATGAAGAAAAATTCACATCTTAGGGACTTTGCCAGATACGCTTCTCTGAACGTTCTCGGAATGATAGGTGTATCGTGCTATATCCTTGCGGACACGTTCTTTGTCGCAAAGGGCATGGGTGCTGACGGCGTTACGGCACTTAACATTGCCATTCCGATATACAGCCTTATCCACGGCACCGGACTTATGATCGGCATGGGCGGAGCGACAAAGTTTGCAATATACAAAAGTCAGGGACGTGACGAAGCAGGAAGCAGAGTTTTCACCTGTGCACTGCTTATGGCTCTGGTGCTTGGAGCGATATACTTTTTGGGCGGAGCGTTTTTTTCAATGCCACTTGCAAAGCTTCTTGGTGCAAAGGGCAGCGTTGTGGGCATGACTAATACCTACCTAAAAGTGCTTATGATGTTCGGACCGTTCTTGGTGCTTAACGACACTTTCAACTGCTTTATAAGAAATGACGGAAACCCAAAGCTTTCAATGGCGGCAATGCTTACGGGAAGCTTTTCAAACATAATACTTGACTATGTGTTCATTTTCCCGCTGGATATGGGCATTTTCGGAGCTATCCTTGCAACAGGGCTTTCGCCTGTCATAAGCCTTTGCATACTGAGCATATACAAATTCCGCAAAAAGAACAGCTTCCATATCGTCAGGGCAAGGCACGAAGGGAGAACCTTTGGCGGCATATTGTCCATAGGCGTGCAGTCGCTTATAACTGAGCTTTCATCAGGCATCGTAGTGCTTGCGTTCAATATAATAATACTTGGTCTTGCAGGCAACACAGGCGTTGCAGCTTATGCAGTGATAGCGAATACTTCCATTGTGGCGGTATCCATATTCACCGGTATCGCACAAGGCGGTCAGCCGCTTATCAGTGCTGCTCACGGCATTGGCAACAAAGACCGTCTTAGAGCAGTGCTGAGATATTCTGTTATATCACAGCTTGTAATAGCGCTTATGGTTTACCTTGCTATTGCATTTTTCACAACGCCTATCGCCGCTATATTCAACAGCGAGCATATCGACTCTCTTCAGCGCATGGCAGAGGACGGCATGAAAATATACTTCACCGGATTGTTTTTCTCAGGCTTCAATATAATAATATCTGCATTTTTTGCGGCTTCTGAAAAAATCATACCAGCTCAGACCATCACCATATTAAGGGGCTTTGCTCTTATCGTGCCAATGGCTTTCATTATGTCCAAGGCAGCAGGATTAACTGGCGTATGGCTTGCTTATCCTGTCACGGAATTTATCGTAGCGGCAATATCCATAATATTCTATATAAGAAACAGACACAAGACATAAAACAAACGGCAAAGCATCAGGCTTTGCCGTTTTATTTTTGCGTAAAGCTTGAAAAAAGTTGATTTTTATGCTATCATAAAGAATAGTGATTAATTTTGCGGAGGTCAACTGACAAATGATAAATGCAAGCGGCGACACGCTGATAATAGATATAAGGGACGAGCTTTCTTTTGAGTATGGTCACATTGACGGAGCAGTGAACATCCCTGCCGAAAAGCTTGATAAAAGCGACCTGCCAAAGGACAAAAGTCTTCTTATCTGCTGTAAAAGCGGACTTATAAGCGACACTGAGGCCGAAAAGCTTCGAGAGCTTGGCTATGACGCTGAAAACCTGGAGGGTGGCTACTATGGCTGGCTGAGAGAAAAGCTTTCCAAAGAGGTCGTAGAGGATATCTCACAGGACGCTGAGCGGAGCATACAAAAGAAATTCCGCAAGGAGATATGGAACAGATTCACACAATCTGTGAACGAATATGAGCTTATAAAGCCTAATGACAGGATAGCGGTGTGCATATCGGGCGGCAAGGATTCAATGCTCATGGCGAAGCTCATACAAATGCTTCACCGCCACAGCAAATTCCCTTTCGAGGTAAAATATCTTGTTATGGATCCGGGCTACAGCCCTGCAAACCGTGAGATAATCGAGCGCAACGCAAAGCGGCTTGGAATACCCATAACAGTGTTTGAGTCTGATATTTTCGACTCTGTATACAATGTGGAGAAAAATCCATGCTATCTGTGCGCACGAATGAGAAGAGGTCATTTATACAGCAAGGCACAGGAGCTTGGCTGTAACAAGATCGCACTTGGACATCACTATGATGATGTTATCGAAACTATACTAATGTCAATGCTTTACGGCGGACAGATACAGACCATGATGCCAAAGCTCAACAGCACAAATTTTGAGGGTATGCAGCTTATAAGACCTCTCTATATGGTCAGAGAGGACGACATAAAAAGGTGGCGTGACTATAACGGGCTGCGGTTCATACAGTGTGCCTGCAAGTTCACCGACACCTGCACCACCTGCGCACCTGACAGCAGAACAGTATCAAAGCGTATGGAGATAAAACAGCTTATTGCAAAGCTAAAGCTTGTTAATCCGCAGGTGGAATACAACATTTTCAAGAGCGTGGAAAACGTTATGCTCAATCAGGTCATTGCATACAAAGACGACGAGGGCAGACACAGCTTTTTGGAGAGATTCAAAGAGGAATAAAAAAATCATCGCCGCAGGCGATACCTTAATTCCTCATTCCTCACTCCTCATTCCTCACTTATCTATAAGGTGGCATAATAATGATATTTCTATTTCTTCTGCCCTTTTATCTGGGCGTATCATCATACATGATGTTCCGATTTTTCTACTGGATGAAGCACTGCAACCACAGATTTAACTGGCTGCGTTTCAAAGTGCCTTTTGCAGTGGTCTATCTTTTCATGGCGCTTTCGCCTGTTATAGCTTTTCTGCTCCCGAAATCCGCCGTTGCTATCGTCATAAGGCGAATTTCTACATACTGGATAGGCATTATGCTCTACTCCCTTTTGTATGTGGTGCTTTTTGACCTGCTAAGGCTTATTGCAAAACACACGAAGCTCAAAAACACGCTGCTTTTTTCCCGAGGAAGCGTTATTTCCATAGGTTCGGTGGTTGTGGCTTGTGCGGTGGCGACTTGTCTTTACGGCATTTTCAATGCACGAAACATCAAGGTAAATGAATACAGCGTAACTGTCAACAAGTCGTGCGGCAGTGACAAGCATTTAAAAGCTGTGCTTGTGGCTGACCTGCACATGGGTTACGCTATCGGTGTGGATCACATCACCAACATGGTTGAGAAAATAAACCAGCAGGACGCTGACATTGTTATAATAGCAGGAGATATTTTTGACAACAGCTATGACGGCATGGACGATCCCGAAGGTATAAAGGCACAGCTCAAGTCCATAAAAAGCAAATATGGCGTATATGCGGTTTACGGCAATCATGACATTGATGAAAAGATACTAATGGGCTTCACATTCGATTGGGGCGGCAAGCAGCTTAATAGTGAAAAAATGACAAACTTTATGAAAGAGTGTAACATAAAGCTTATAAATGATGAGTCTGTTTTGATAAACGATGAGTTTTATCTTGTGGGCAGGCGTGACACTGACAAGCCCGGTACTGAGGACGGCACTCGTACAGAGATATCAGAGCTTACGAAGGATCTTGACAAGACCAAGCCGATATTCGTGCTTTCCCACGAGCCTGACGAGCTTCAAAAGACCGCTGACGCAGGCGCAGACATAGATTTCTCAGGTCACACACATGACGGACAGCTTTTCCCAGGCAATCTTACCATAGGTCTTTTCTGGGAAAACCCATGTGGCATGATAAAGAAAGATAATATGTACTCCATTGTCACCTCTGGTGTTGGTGTATACGGCACTTTCATGAGGGTAGGAACTGACGCTGAGATATGCTCTGTAGATATTGATTTTGCTGGTTAAGTTATATAGTAAAAGGTCTGTCACTTGATTTTGGTGACAGACCTTTTTTATGCTAAACAATATCCTTTTCAAACACGGCTTTGATATTCATATCCCCGTTCACCTTAGCCTTTATCTCCAATTGGGTATTATCGCCCTTTACGCCCTCCCAATGGTCAAAATGCCAGCCTGATTTTGCTTGTGCGTTCAATTTTATCTCACAGCCGTCAAAATATGTGCCGCTATAATCACTTTCTATTTCAACGCCCCCTATCAAAACGCTTCCCTGCTCGTTATCCGCTGATATCTTCACTGTTCTGCGCTCATAATAGTCAAACTCTCTTTCAAGATAGCCAAGCACTTTATCATATCTTCCCTCAATAAAATTCTGCCAACGTATTATCATAGGGTCTGTAGCTTTCGCAAGGTTTGCCCATGTTGGAAAACGGTCGAAATAATTATCAAGCTCGCCGTAATAGATATTCTTATAATATTCGAGATACTCCCCGAACCGCTCCGCAGTAAAGTTCACGCTTCCAAGCTGACACATTGCCGAGGTGAGCTTCAAATCGAATTCCTCGTTATCTATAAGGCTGCAAAGTATTCCGCCAAACTTTGTATAGCTTTGGCTTCTAAGATACGAGAACATATTTGTTTCCAGATCCTTCTCGTTATAATGCGAGCATGACGATTCCGTGTCGAACAGCACAAAGCGCCATCTGCCATCTGCATAGCTATTGCCCTGCTCTATGGTTCTTGTGCGCCAACAAGCATAGTTGTTCTGCGGCCAATCGTCATTGAAGATATACATTTCAGTGGCGGCATACTCCACAAGGTTATCCATATCTATCATTGCGCAGGCTTTGCGATAATTCTCCTCAATGGACATATCATTCTCTGTGATAAACTTATACATATCATTGAAAAGCTTTTCGTCCTCAGCCTCACCCTCGCTCAGCTCATCATTTTTATACATGACAACGTTGCTTTTTGCAACATTATATCTATCCGCAAAATATCTGTCGCTGTAATCGGATTGGAGAGTATAAAGTCCCCAGTATTCACCGTCTATAAACACCACGCAGGCTGTTCCCTGCTGAGTTTCAACGCCTCTGCCTGACACCATATTTTGTATCATCATGTCCTTGAATTTTGAATAATTGGCGTCATTTCCGCCGTTTCTAAGCACAAAGGTCTTGCATGAGGTGATAGCCTCGCCGTTTACATCTGTAAAGCTATCCCAGGAAACTGTATCAAAAGAGCTTTTGCCGTAATCGTTTCGAGCATAAAGCCTGAACGACTTTTGATAATCCGCCCTAGACCAGCCGCCTTGTATCCTTATGCCGCAATCCTGAGAAATAAGACTGTTGCCCTCGCTGTCGAAATACTCAACATAACATTCCTTTTCCCACTCTCTGCCACGCTGATTATAGTTTGCAGGGATAGAGCCGTTCCAAGGGTGGTCGGGGTTTTCTTCGTCATATTCTTTGTATACGTCCCCAAGACAGTAAATGCCCGTTTTTTCGTTGAAAAGCCCATCAGGATCGGTGGTAATGGATACTATAGGCAGATCGTTATGATCTGCACTTGAAACGTCCACAAAATAAGTGGCAGTAACAGTTTTTCCGCACTTTCCGCTTGTACCCTCTGCGCAGGCTCTAATGACAGTGCCTTTATTAACTGCGCTTTTGTCAGGCAGTTTTATGCTGTCACGATAATCAAGCTGTATTTTCATAGGGTCATAAGCCGAAAGGACATTTTCATCATCTGACCTGTCGTCAATTCTCAGGGCATTTTCATAGACCTTTCTTGTGTCCGACGTGGCAGGGTCGGTGCCGTCGGTGGTATAATACACTGTCTGCCCCTCTCCTGCGGTTATCTCAAGGTCAAAAGCCTTTTCATAGCTGCCTGCCGCCTGAGAAAACACAGGTGTATCTCCAATAGTTTTCTCTGCATTCGCTGCAAGAGGTGTAGGCTCTGAAACGTACATTTCACCCTTGACATTTTTAGAATAGCTCACGCCCTTTTTAAGCTTAGGCAATTTTATGCTCTCACACTGGAACGAGTCATATTTCAGCATTATCTCCGCTTCGCTGACCTTGCCTATGCTGAAATCAGCGTGAGGAAAATCAGCATTTTCAAAGCCTGCTGACGAGCAGTATACTATTATATAGTCATGGGCTTTAATGACATATCCACCCAAAGGCTGATCTCCACCGCCATTTTTTGAAAGTGAAAATCCCGTAAGAGAAATATCTTTATTCGTGGGATTATATATCTCTATCCAATCGCTTGGTTCTCCGTTTTTGTCCTGCATAGCTGTTTTCTCAGATGTTTCGCTGTTTGAGGGGCATATCTCGCTTATATATATTTTCGGCGGTCTTATTATCACAGCAGCAAGCATTACAACCGCTGCCACCGCCGCAAGACAAAGCCCTATCACGGAAACCCTTTTCAGTCCCAATATGAAACCTCCCGCTCTGCAATATTACAAATATCATTATAGCCTTTTTTCACATTTCTGTCAACCAACTGCAAAACATACAAAATCCATGGGGATTTTCTCTGCGGCTTTTACTATTTCTACAATCCTTTTAACTTTTACTTGACAAACTTTTACGGCTGTGCTTTAATAGAGTAGTAGGGTAAAATCCCCGTAAACACGAAAGGAATGGTACATATATGAAGTTAAGAAAAGTTCTGGCACTTGCCGCTGCAGCGGTAATGGCTGTGGCTGCTCTTGCGTCATGCGGCGTTAAGGAGGACTCCTCAAACGATTCAAAGGCAGGCGGCTCATCAGAAAAGCACTATAAGATAGGCATTGTGCAGATAATGGAGCATACATCTCTCAACACTATCAGAGATGCTGTTATCGACAGACTTGCAGAGCTTGGCTATGTTGACGGCAAAAACTGCACTATCGACGCTCAGCAGGCTAACAACGAGTCAACAACTGTTCAGCAGATACTCGACCAGTTCAAGGCTGACGGTGACGATATCATCATCGCTATCACAACACCATGCGCACAGCTTGCAGCTCCATACTCTGAGGAGATACCAGTAGTATTCTCCGCAGTAACAGACCCTATCGGTGCAGGTCTTTGCGACTCGCTTGAAAGCACAGGGGCAAACATCACAGGCACATCTGACAAGCTCGCTATTACAAAGATACTTGACTTTGCGCTTGAAATGAAGCCTGAAATAAAAACTCTCGGTTATCTTTACAACACAGGCGAGGACAACTCAGTTTCTACCCTTCAAGAAGTAAAGGCTTACTGTGAAGAGAAGGGTATCACTGTTATCGAGGGTGCTGCGTCAAACACATCTGAGGTGCAGGAAGCTGCTCAGAACCTTGCCGCAAAGTGCGACGCTGTATTCTCACCTAACGACAACACTATCGCAGGCGCTATGGGTACAGTTACAGAAGTTATGAACAAGGCGAAGGTTCCAATGTTCGTTGGCGCTGACTCAATGGTAATGGACGGTGGTCTTGGCACTGTTGGTATCGAGTATTCCGACCTTGGTAAGGAAACTGCAAACATGGCAGCTCAGATACTCAGCGGTGAAAAGAAGGCGTCCGAGATACCAATAAAGGTATTCAACGAAGACCTCAGCACTTATATCAACAAGACAACTGCTGACACGATCGGTATCACTATTCCTGACGATATTGCAAACGGAGAAAAGACAGTTTACTTTGATTAAACTATTGCAAAATCAAATCAAACATAGTATAATAGTAGGGAGCGGGACTTTCGCTCCCTGCTATTTTTTATTGAAAGGAAAATTATATGAAACTGAATAAGAAAACAGTTATCTCGCTTATACCGAAAGCTGTGCTTTTGATCTTACTTCTTGTGATAATAAACACTCAGCTCACGGAAAGCGTTGTTACGGGAACATTTGAAAAGGGTCTTGTTTTTTCTATCCTTGCACTTGGAATATTCATCTCATTCAGGATACTAGATATCCCTGACCTGTCGGTAGACGGAACTTTCACCCTTGGCGTTGCAGTATCAGTTATGCAGGCTTTCAACGGCGACCCTATCAAGGGAATACTGCTGTCAATAGTTGCAGGAGCTATCGCAGGAAGCGTGACGGGAATACTTATCACAAAACTCAACGTTCAGCCTATACTTGCGGGAATAATCACAATGACGGCTCTTTACTCCATAAACCTGAAAATCATGGATAGACCTAATATTTCACTCTATAAGAAAGATACTATATTTACAATAGCTCAGAAATATTTCGGCGACTATTACAAGCTTGCGGCGGCAGGTATCGTGCTTGTTATTGCGGCTGTTCTGCTTTTCTGGTTTCTTAAAACTCAGGCAGGAATGTCACTTAGAGCCACAGGCGACAACGAATACATGGTAAGGGCTTCTTCAATAAACTCAGACAGAATGAAGATCATGGGCTTTGCCATTGCAAACGCTTTGGTATCCCTTTCAGGCGCAATGTACGCTCAGTATTCCTCGGCAGGCGACTCAAACAGCGGCACAGGTATGCTGGTGGTAGGTCTTGCTTCTATAATTATCGGTGAGATATTCTTCAGCAAACACTCGATCCTCTGCGGAATACTTGCGGCGATATTCGGTGCGATAGCATACAGATTTGTTCTTGCTTTTGCAATGAATCTCGGTATGGACAGCAACTACACAAAGCTTTTCTCAGCCTGCATAGTTGCCATTGCTATCTCTCTGCCTGCTATCAAGAAGTATATCACAAAGGCATACAAGCGTGTATGCAGTGACAAATAGGAGGTTTAAAATGCTTAAGCTTGAAAATATAAACATAACCTTCAACAAGAACACTGCCAACGAGCGTAAGGCACTCCAGCACATAGACCTTGATGTGGCTGACGGAGATTTTGTTACAGTAATAGGTTCAAATGGTGCAGGAAAATCCACACTTATGAACGTTATCAGTGGCAGTTACGAGGCTGACACCGGCAAGATATTCCTTGACGGAAAGAACATCACTCACCTAAAGGAGCATCAACGTGCAAGAACTATAGGCAGGCTTTTCCAAGACCCGCTGAGAGGAACTGCGCCAAACATGACCATAGAGGAAAATCTCGGCCTTGCCTACAGTCGTGGAAAGCGTCGTTCGCTGACTATCGGTATCAGGAAAAAGGACGTTTCAGTGTTCAGAGAAAGGCTCAAGGAGCTTGACTTAGGTCTTGAGGACAGAATGAAAATGCCTGTGGGACTGCTTTCAGGAGGTCAAAGGCAGGCTCTTACGCTGCTTATGGCGACTATCGTTACACCAAAGCTTCTGCTTCTTGACGAACACACTGCGGCACTTGACCCTAAGACCGCAGAAAAGGTCATGAGGATAACCGAAAAGATAGTAAAGGAAAACGCACTGACTACTCTTATGATAACACACAACATTTCAAATGCCATTGAATACGGCAACAAGACTATCGTAATGAGCCAAGGCAAACTGCTTCTTACTATCGAGGGCGAGCAGAGAGCAAACATGACGGTGGAAAAGCTTATGAAGCTTTATTCCGACACCGCCGAGGACGAACTTTCAGACAAGATGATACTTCAAGAATAATCAGACATACAAAAAGGCGTTGTAAAAAAACAGCGCTCAAAGAGTCGAGATTTCCTGCTTTTGGGA
>NZ_LARF01000082.1:0-2255 GCF_000980385.1 Ruminococcus sp. N15.MGS-57 | reverse complement strand
TTTCCCAAAAGCAGGAAATCTCGACTCTTTGAGCGCTGTTTTTTTACAACGCCTTAATTTTTTATCTATTATGCATTTTATGCATTTGCACTCAGATCATAATCTGACATATCAATATCAGAGAGATCGTAGTCATCATAATCATCATAATCATCATAATCACCATAGTCATCATAATCTGACTCAAGATCACCCTCTGCATTTACAAGCATATTGTAGACCTCGTCACCAAGAACTTTCTTTACATTAGCAACAAATCCATCACTGTCACAGCCTGCAAGGTATGTATTCATCTGATCGTCATTTGTCATGTCATAGATCTTGTCGCCTGACGGAACAGTGATGTCAGAAGCCTCTGTCTTATTTCCTGTAACTGCCATTGTAACAAACTGCTTGCCGTTCATGCCAAACTCAACAGAAAGGTCAAGCTTATCAGCAGTTGAAGCAGAAGCAAGCTCTACCCAACCTGATACAGCCTGAGAATCAGATGTACCATTCACATCAAATCTGATAGTACCTGAGAATGCGTCACCCTCTTCTTTAAGGTCTTTGAGAGTCACCTCAGCTTCCATTGTGTCAAAGTTTATGCTCGGTGAAACTGCCATGGTAGGCTCAAGGGAAAGTCCACCGTCAGCAGAAGTCATGTCAGCGTCTATATCTGAATCAGCCGCAGTTTCCATTTTCATTGTGAACTTGCCATTTGTAACACCGTCAACAGTATTTGCAGAACCCTTGAATGATGCACTGCCCTCATCGCTCATGTTAAGGCTAAAATCAACAGCCACAACGTCGTCCTTAAGAATGGTGTAAAGAGTTGCACCCTCGCCGTCTTTTTCAAAGCTAAAGCCCGCAAAATCATCACCGCTGTAGTAAGCGTTAAATGTTGCAGTTTCGTCAAGATTATCACTTGCAAAAAGTGAATCCATAGAATCAGCATACTGTGAGATTATATCATCATATGACATACCAAGCTCTTCAGCAACACCTGACTTGCTGAACATATCTTTAAGCGTAGCGTCGTCCTTAGCCTTGTCAAGAACAGCCTTAAAAGCAGCCTTTACATCATTGCCTGAGATAGTGTATTCCTTAGTTGTATAGCTGTACTCATTTCCGTCAATGTCACCAGTCTTTTTCTCGCCGTCAACAGGCTTAGGGAAAGAGTTCTCTATAACCTTCTTGTATTCCTCCAGATCCTTTTCAAGTGCGTCAGTATCAAAATCAACATCAGCGCCTTCAGCAGAATCAAAGAGAGAATCAAGGTCAATGCCCTGTGAAGAAAGCTCACTGCCTACCTTGTCTTTAAGGCTGTCAACGTTAACCATAAGATAAGCGTCAGAAAGCTCAGGTATCTGAACATAAGCCGACTTGTTATCTCTAGAATATACAGCATTAGCAGACACAAGATTATTCCCGCCATATGTCAGCGAAACATCTGCTGCTGTGTTGCTTCCCTTCTGCTTTGTAACAGTTGTCACAGAAATAGGCTGTAAGCTAACACCTGCCTCCTCTGTGAAGCCCTCGCCGAATGAAACAGTAGCCGTTGCGTTGTAAGCAAAATCAAGTTCGCCCTTGATAGCCTTTTCAGCCGTGCCAAGAGTGTTGTTTATATTATCTGCCACCTGAGTAAGCTTAGCCTTGCCGCCCTCAGTTTTACCATCATTACTGTCTTTATTTACAAAATAATAGCCAAGACCTGAGCCAACTATGCTGAGACCCAAAACGCCTGCCAATACAGGTGTAAGCACCTTATTTTTTACCATTTTATTTCCTCCTTAAAGAAACTCATGTTTCTGTTCGTATTTAAAATATAACATACTTTTAACAATTTGTCAATAGACTAATATATTACAAATCAGCTACAAATGTCCCTAAAATAACAAAAAAGGGGCTGTAAAAAAAGTCCCCAAGAAAAAAGGCTGCGATCTTGCCAAAAAGCAAGACAGCAGTCTTTTTTGTGGTATAATTAAAGTATCATGAATAACCAACCACAAGAATATTATACACCATATCAATTAAAATTTCCAATAGAAATTGAAAAAATAATTGAAACAACTGACCCGGTATATACATTTTGTGAAGTGATGAATCATATTGACCTGAGTAAATACCTGACGACTGAGGACCGCAGGACAGGCCGTCCAAGATATGAAGAAGAAACTTTGCTGAAAGTAATACTGTTTGCATTTATGGAAAACGGATACGAATCATTGCGAAAAATAGAAAAACTCTGCAAAACCGATATTCGCTTTATGTGG
>NZ_LARF01000119.1:0-912 GCF_000980385.1 Ruminococcus sp. N15.MGS-57 | reverse complement strand
ACTGGGGTGAAGTCGTAACAAGGTAGCCGTATCGGAAGGTGCGGCTGGATCACCTCCTTTCTATGGAGACCAAATCAGATGAAACAAGCTGATTTAAATTCCAAGGTCAGCATTACGAAAGATTTCTTTTCAAAACTCGTTGTTTAATTTTCAGGGTCCTGCCCGAGATATACGGGGGTATAGCTCAGCTGGGAGAGCACCTGCTTTGCAAGCAGGGGGTCAGCGGTTCGATCCCGCTTATCTCCACCAACGGTTCAAAAGGAACTGTAAGACTTCTGATGAACCACAATTTGGGCTCATAGCTCAGGTGGTTAGAGCGCACGCCTGATAAGCGTGAGGTCGGAGGTTCGAGTCCTCTCAAGCCCACCAATAAGAAACGAGCGACCTGCTTGCAAAATTTTATGAAATAAAATTTTGCATAAGCATTAAAGGAAGCGAGGTTCTTATCATTTGCACCTTGAAAACTGAACAATACGAAAGCAAAAGCAACAATAGAGGAAATGTTAAAATGTTATTCCGATCTTAATTTATAGATCAGCAAATAGGTTTTGACGTTTATATTGTTGGGATATGATCGAAAAGATCATACTACAAAATAGCTAAATTTAACCGAGATTACTCTAATAATTGAGATAAACGAAAGTTTATCCGCTACAATCCTCGAAAGAGGATTTTACAGCTGGTCAAGCTGTAAAGGGCGCAAGGGGAATGCCTTGGCACTGAGAGCCGACGAAGGACGCGACAAGCTGCGATAAGCTACGGGGAGCCGCAAATGGGCTTTGATCCGTGGATTTCCGAATGGGGAAACCCGATGGAGCAATACTCCATCAACCATGACTGAATACATAGGTCATGGTGGGGAACCGCCTGAACTGAAACATCTAAGTAGGGCGAGGAAGAGAAATCAACCGA
>NZ_LARF01000118.1:0-927 GCF_000980385.1 Ruminococcus sp. N15.MGS-57 | reverse complement strand
CTCAGTTTGGTAGAGTGCTTGGTTTGGGACCAAGATGCCGCAGGTTCAAGTCCTGTCGCCTCGACCACTTTATTAAAAAAAATGAAAACAAAATAAAAAATGCTTGACAAGTGCTTGGAGATATGATATAATAGATATCGTCAGTTCGACAGATCAAGCAATACAAGCTGGTGTAGCTCAGTTGGTAGAGCAGCTGATTTGTAATCAGCAGGTCGGGGGTTCAAGTCCGTCCACCAGCTCCATTGAAGCCTACTGTTTAGGCAGTAGGCTTTGATTTTTGAAAAACTTGATAGGGGAGAATTCCCGAGTGGCCAAAGGGGGCAGACTGTAAATCTGTTGCGTTTCGCTTCGATGGTTCGAATCCATCTTCTCCCACCAAGCTTAAAAAACGCCTTAAACGCTAAAGTTTAGGGCGTTTTTCTTTTGCGTTCATTAGAGATAAACCCCCTCTGAAAATCTGCTTGTCTAACAGTTATCTAACATAACGCTAACTAAGCAGGCTCAATGTCAATAGTTGGGATAACCCGAAAAAACGAAATATATGAAAATTAGGCTCAATGTAAATAAATAGGGGTACCCCGATAAAAACAGAGCCACTGCATCTAATTCGAATTGTTTTGTGCTGTTTAGATACCTAACATTAGCGGATATGTTTCCGCAAGATACAGCCAAGCATTTGCAGCAGTTGTGCGTATAATTTAAACTGCTGCAAAAGTCAGCAAACAAGCCGAATTTTATATTGCATAATTATTTTCTTGACATCAAGACTACGGTCTCGATGTGGCACGGTTGTTCAACGAAAAACATACTCAACCCCTATTGTACAAGGGAATGGTGGAACGCACCTTTTCCCTTAAAATCTAGTGGTTCGAGCCTGTGACAACCTTGAATTGTCCTATAATTTGTATAGGCAAACAGGGTAAAGCT
>NZ_LARF01000017.1:0-42567 GCF_000980385.1 Ruminococcus sp. N15.MGS-57 | reverse complement strand
GGCGGTCTTGGTCATACTTCAGTTCTTTGGGTAGATAACATAAACGAGAGAGAAAAACTCAATAAGTTCGCTGCAAGAATGAAGACTTGCCGTCTTATCGTAAACACACCTTCTTCACTCGGCGGTATCGGTGACCTCTACAACTTTGACTTTGCTCCTTCCCTCACACTCGGCTGCGGTTCATGGGGCGGCAACTCAGTTTCTGAGAACGTTGGCGTTAAGCACCTGCTGAACATTAAGACAGTCGTTGAGAGGAGAGAGAATATGCTTTGGTTCAGAGCACCTGAAAAGGTATACTTCAAGAAGGGTTGTCTCCCTGTTGCTCTTGACGAGTTGAAGACTGTTATGGGCAAGAAAAAGGCATTCATCGTAACAGACCAGTTCCTTTATAAGAATGGTTATACAAAGGCTATCACAGATAAACTCGATGAAATGGGTATTCTCCACGAAACATTCTTCGATGTTGCTCCAGACCCAACACTTGCTTGTGCACTTGAGGGTGTTGCTCAGTTGAGAGCTTTCGAGCCTGACACAATTATCGCTATCGGCGGTGGTTCTGCAATGGACGCTGGTAAGATCATGTGGGTTCTTTACGAGCATCCAGACGCTGACTTCTTCGATATGGCTATGAGATATATCGATATCCGTAAGAGAGTTTACACATTCCCTAAGATGGGTGAGAAGGCATACTTCATTGCTATCCCAACATCTTCTGGTACAGGTTCTGAGGTTACACCTTTCGCAGTTATCACTGATGAAAAGACAGGTACTAAGTATCCTCTGGCTGACTACCAGCTCATGCCTAACATGGCTATCGTTGATACAGATATGATGATGTCTGCTCCAAGAGGTCTGACTTCTGCATCAGGTATCGACGCTCTGACACACGCTCTTGAGGCTTATGCATCTGTAATGGCTACAGATTACACTGACGGTCTTGCACTTAGAGCTATGAAGCTTATCTTCAAGTATCTGCCAGGTGCATATGACAACGGTCAGACAGACGTTAAGGCTCGTGAGGAAATGGCTACAGCATCTACAATGGCTGGTATGGCATTTGCTAACGCATTCCTCGGTGTTTGCCACTCAATGGCTCATAAGCTCGGTGCTTATCATCACCTGCCACACGGCGTTGCTAACGCTCTCCTTATCACAATGGTAATGAGATACAACGCTGACCCAACACCTAGAAAGATGGGTACTTTCTCACAGTATCAGTATCCACATACTCTTGAGAGATACTGCGAGTGTGCACATTCACTTGGTATCGTTGGTAAGAACGATGAGGATACACTCAACAAGTTCATCGACGCTATCGAGGCACTCAAGGAAAGAGTTGGTATCAAGAAGACTATCGCTGATTACGGCGTAGACGAGAAGCACTTCCTTGACACTCTCGACAACATGGTTGAGGACGCATTTGATGACCAGTGCACAGGTGCTAACCCAAGATACCCACTGATGAGCGAGCTGAAGGAAATGTACCTCAAGGCTTACTACGGCAAATAATCTTTGCTGACAAAGCAATTTGCAGAGTGACTAATATTTGATTATTAGTTGATCTATAATAAACCTCCGACTGCTTGTTCCCTTTAGGGAGCAGGCAGTCATTTTTTTGTTAATTTGCACTTAAAATAATAATGTAAGGTATGTATATTATATACTCAAATAACAGTTGAAAAAGGAAAAAATATATGGTATAATAGAATAAGTATAAATTATTTCAGAGCAATATCTGATGTGATTTTTACATAACACTTGGCGACACTCCGCCATACAAAGAGGTTACAAATATGAACAACAAAAATTATGACGTTATTATCGCTGGCTGCGGTGCGGCAGGTCTATATGCAGCACTTAACCTTTCCCGTGATTTAAATGTACTTGTGCTTTCCAAAAGAGAGCTGACATTGTGTAACTCTTCCCTTGCACAGGGTGGAATTGCAGGCGTTTATGATAATCCAATGGACTCGCCTGAATATCACAAACATGATACATTTGTAGCAGGCGGATTTGAAAATGATCCCGAGTCCACTCAGGTCCTTGTTGACGAAGCCTATATTGACATTGGAAAACTCATAGAGCTTGGTGCTGACTTTGATAAGTGTCCTGATGGATCATATCACCGCACTCTCGAAGGTGGACACGGTATGAACAGGATTTTTCATCATGCCGATACCACAGGTCTGGAGATCGAAACAACTCTACTAAGAAATGTTCAACAGCTAGATAATGTTGAGATACTCGAAAATGCCGTTATGTGCAACGCAAAGAAAACCGAAACAGGTTTTTCCATTCTTGTGCTGACTAATGACAACGAATATACGACATATAATTGCAGATACGCCATTTTTGCAACTGGTGGAATAGGCAGAGTTTACGAATACACTACAAACTCCGCTATCGCAACAGGCGACGGCATAACTATCGCTCATGAGCTTGGAGCAGAGATAAAAAATCTCAGCTATATCCAGTTCCACCCAACAGGCTTTAACAACAAGCACACTCGTGAAACTTTCCTTATCTCTGAATCTGTCAGAGGCGAGGGAGCTTATCTTAAAAACTGCAACGGCGAAAGATTTATGCAAAATTATGACGATCGTCTGGAGCTTGCGCCAAGAGATGTTGTTTCTCATGCGATCATGGCTGAAGCCAAGAAAACAGGCTCTGACAAATTCTATCTTGATATCACTCACAAAGACCCTGAGTTTGTCAGAAACAGATTTCCTATGATAAATGAAAAGCTTCTCAAAGCAGGTTATGACATGACCAAGGATATGATACCTATTTTCCCTTGTCATCATTACCTTATGGGCGGTATAAATGTTGATACATATGCAAGAACTAACATTGACAGGCTTTATGCCTGCGGCGAATGTTCACATACAGGTGTTCACGGCAATAACAGACTTGCAAGCAATTCCCTACTTGAAGCTTTGGTATTTTCAAGACGTGCAGCGGCTGACATCAATGAGAAGATAAAATCTGACAGTGGTGACCTTGAAACATATAATTTCAAGATAGACAATGAAGCCCCACACATTCCTCAGGGCATAAGAACAGAGATAAGAGATATAATGCAGCGTGCATATTTCGTTATCCCTGATAAGGAGGCTTTGCCGCCTGATCTTGAAGAAGTAACAAAGCTAAAAAATTTCCTTTGTGACGGTAATTTCAAAATAGACAGAGATTATGTTGAAGCAAGGTCTCTTACAACTGTCGCTTATATCGTATTAAAGGACGCTATCGAAAAGCTCAAATCCAAAGAAAAAATGGAGGAAAACAAATGAGATTAATGCAGTTTCAGATCGACGATATCATTAAAACAGCTCTGCTGGAGGATATCAACTATATAGACGTTACAACGGATTATCTTGTTGACGAAAATTCAGTTTCAACAGCAAAGTATGTTTCAAAGGACGAAGGCGTTCTTTGTGGAATTGATGTTGCAATGAGAGTTTTTCAGCTTCTTGACAGCAATGTTAAATGTAAGATATTTATCCATGATGGTGAAAAGGTCAAGAAAGGTGACATTATCGCAAGAATAACAGGCTCAACAAGAGCCTTGCTCAAAGGCGAAAGAACGGCACTGAATATCGTTCAGCATATGTCAGGCGTTGCAACTGCAACAAACAGATGCGTTGAGCTTGTAAAGGGTACAAAGGCGTCTGTTGCTGATACAAGAAAAACGCTCCCAGGTCTTAGAGTTTTGCAGAAATATGCAGTTACAGTAGGCGGTGGAAAAAACCACAGATACAATCTTTCAGATTGCGCAATGCTAAAAGACACTCACCTTGACGCATATGGCAGCATGACAGGCGCAGTAAACGCTCTCAGAGAAAAAATGGGACATACTGTCAAGATAGAAGTTGAAGTCGGAAACCTTGAAGAACTCAAAGAAGCTCTTACACTTGGCATTGAGATAATCATGCTTGACAATATGACAAATGAAGATATGGCAAAGGCTGTTGAAATGACAAATGGCAAAGCACTTTTAGAAGCTTCAGGAAACGTGACCTCTGAAACAATCCGTGCAATAGCTGAAACGGGCGTTGATATCATTTCTATCGGTGCTATCACACACTCAGTCAAGGCGTTTGACATTTCAATGAAAATGGAAAAGTAAGATAAAACAAAAGCCAACGCCATATTAAGGTGTTGGCTTTTATGCTTAAATGGGGGGAAAATATGCGTTATTACAAAAGATCTCATGTGCATTACAGCAAATCAGCAATGAAAATAGTAGCGTTAGTTTTCATGTTGGTTGGCGTGACATTTCTTGCAGTTGGAATAGTTTTTGCAATACACCAAACTCAACTCAAAAACAGATGTACTCTTGAAGTCAATGCTATAATATCAGACATTCTCAGTAAAGATGAACGACATGAGAACGATGACGGACACGTATCATACAGCACAGTTTACACACCAGTGTATTCATATAACGTTGACGGACAGCTCTACACCACTCACAGCAATACATATTCCAGCAACATCAGATACAGAAGAGGACAAACGATCCAGATATTCTGTGACCCTGACGACCCTGAAACGTTTTATGCACCAAATGATACAACCAATACCATATTAACAGTTGTTTTCTGTGGATTAGGCGGGCTATTTGCGATTATAGCAATAGTGCTTATCATAGTGCTTATACATATAAAGAAAAAGCAGAAATCCGAAAAAAAATTTGCAGAAAATGAATTATACGAAGAAAATAATTATCCATACGACGAATAATTCTGAGAGGAGGAATTTTTATGGCAAGCATTATGGACGGTGAAAGACAATTTCACATCAGAACTATCCCTGAAGAAGTGGGCAGATATGTTATTATGCCGGGTGACCCTGGAAGAGTGCCAAAAATAGCGGCACTTCTTGATGACGCAAAGCAGGTGGCTCAAAACAGAGAATACAATGTTTATACAGGCTATCTTGACGGTGAAAAGGTAACTGTGTGCTCGACCGGTATCGGTGGGCCATCTGCGGCAATTGCAGTGGAGGAACTGGTAAAGTGCGGCGCAGACACATTTATTCGTATCGGTACAAGCGGAGGAATGGATCTTTCCGTTAGCGGTGGCGACCTTGTTATAGCTTCGGCGGCTGTTCGTGGCGAAGGTACGTCAAAAGAATATCTCCCCGAGGGCTACCCTGCTGTGGCAGATTTCACGGTCACAACTGCACTGGCAAAGGCAGCTGCGGCACTGTCAGAAGATAAGCTTGGCAAGCGTTATCATGTGGGCGTTGTCCACAGCAAGGACAGCTTTTATGGAGAAGTAGAGCCTGACTCAATGCCTGTGAGCGGCGATATAAATTACCGCTGGGACGCATATTTAAGGTGCGGCTGTATGACTTCCGAAATGGAATGTGCCGCAGTTTTCTCAGTAGGTATCGCAAGACACGTCCGCTGTGGAGCTGTTATAACAGCTATATGGAACGTGGAGCGTTCAAAGGCAGACCTTGAAGACAATGTGAGCGACGACACCTCAAGAGGTATCCACTGTGCGGTGAACGCTGTGAAAATACTGATAAAACAGGATAAAAAGTGATAAAAAGCCGCTGTGACGTTTATTGTCATAGCGGCTTAAATTATTTTATTCTTATTCCAAGAAGCATTGCAAGCTCCACAGCTTGATCTGCTGAAAAAACAGCGTTTCGGAGTTCTCTGAATGTATCAGAAATGCGCAGTCCACTTACAAGACAGGTAGAAAAATCAACGCCGCCGAGAGCCGTTCTGAAAAATGATGTGCCAAGGTATTTACTTCCGCTTGTCTTAAACGCTTTTAAATTGCAGGAAACAAGCTCAGCGGAGGACATATCACTGTTTTTCACCTGGGTTTCAGACAGCTTGCATTTATCAAATATGGCATATCCGCAGTTTGAGGATTCAAAGGCTACACCTTGAATGGAGCAATCCTTGAACTCTGCACCAACGAGCTTGCAGGAGCGGAACTCACATCTGCTGAGGTAGGATGAGTCCAGTGATGAATTTGACAGATCGCAGGATATGAACGTCACATCAACGAATGAGGAACGCTCAAAATCGCAATCGGTAAAGGTGCAGTTTTCAAACATACAGTTTATAAATGACAGGCAGGAGAGATCTTCGCTTTCAAGATATTCTCCGCTAAATTTACAGCCTGAAATATCGCTGTCAGTGCGTTTTGCAGTACGTTTGACTTCGTTAAGGTCGCACAATGGAAGGTCTTGCATCTTATTCACAGCTTCCCTCCCAATTGTCAGAAAAATCAAAATTCTCAGGAAACTGCTCTGCTATAACTGTCTTTGAAAACTGTGAAGCAGTTTCTATAAGCTCTTTGCCTCTTCCCGTCCATGTGAGCAAGTCTGCATCTATATCAACGGCCTGAAATGCAGTTTCAAGGCTTATTGACCTAAGGTCAGCTGCAATGAACTGCGGTTTTGATATAAAACGCCATATAAACGGCTGAGCACAAATGAACCTTTCGATATATTCAAGGTCTATATTCTTTCTGTATTTTGAGATAAGCTGACCCCTTGTGACTTTAGGTGAATGAAACCTAAACCACATCACTGAGAACGGGTTAAAGCTCTGCACTGCAAATTCGCCTTTGTATTTCTTCATCATATGGTCAACTCGGCTTTCAAGCTCTCCAAATGGCGCACCGCCTTTGAGCTCAATAAGAAGTGGCACTTTGCCGTCAACAGTTTTCAGCACCTCTGACAGCAGTGGTATTTTTTCATCACTGCCACCAAGTCTGAACGCAGACAGCTGTTCATATGTGTAATCAAACACCTTGCCCTCAATGCCGCACATTCTCATAAGGTCATTGTCATGGAAAACCACAATGCGGCAATCCTTTGTTAGACGTACATCAAGCTCGATAGAAAGACATTTTTCAACCGCAAGCCTGAATGCAGTAAGAGAATTTTCAGGAACAAGATCTGAGTGAAGACCTCTGTGAGCAATATATTTGCCAAAATCCATATGGGATACCTCTTTTCGTATTAAAGTCATTTATATTATACTCTCCCAGGCTTAGATTGTCAACTGTATCACGCTGGATAATATATATTTCATTCACAGAAAGTTTAAGAATTATCACACAGTATCATCACAATAATAAGATATAATTAAATTTATGTTATGCAGAGGATTTTCTCTCAAAGGAAAGGACAATTATTATGATAAAGAAATTAGCCGCTGTTACAGCAGCTCTCACAATAGCTATTTGCAGCTTTACTTCATGCAGCAAAAATAACGACAGCTCATCAACCGTATCTTCCACAGTGGATTCTTCTGTTTCAGCTGTTGACAGCACAACTGAAAAACAGACACCTGAGCCGTCCCTTACAATTGACGGCAAGTCCATTGATACTAAGGACTTTATCGTTTGCACTATTGACGGCAAGGATATTGATTTTGATACTTTCAGATACTATTATTATTATACTATAAGCAAGTACACTTCCACTTACGGAGCTACCCTTGACACTATCAAGTCAACTGACGGTGGTTTTAAGCTTCTTATGGAGGATGTTATCACTGCACTTAAGCAGGAACTTGTTGCACCTGAGCTTGCAGAAGAAAACGGAATTAAGCTTACAGACGATGACAACAAGACAATTGATGACCAGATAGCTAAAGCAAAAGCAAACTATGATTCTGATGAAGCTTATCTTAATGACATTAAGTCGGCTTACCTCACAGAGGATCTTTACAGGAAAATGCTTGAAACGGCTGCTATCTATACTAAAGTAAACGATACTCTTTTTAAGAATAACGGTAAGTATGCAACTAAAAAAGAGGACTTTAAAAAAATAGTCAAGGATACAAACGAGTATTGCCGTGAAATTCACGTTATGATCCCTTTCTATGCACAGGTAGATCTTGATGACAGTACCGCTGACAGTTATGACAGCATGTCACTTTCAGACAAAGCGAGCGCAAAGCAGTCAGCTTATGCGAAGCTTGATGATGATGGTGTAAAGAAAGCTAAGGAAAAGGCTAAGAAGCTTGCAGAGGAAGTTCTGAAAAAAGCTCAGGACGGAGAAGACTTTGACAAGCTTATTGAAAAGTACGGCTGGGATCTCGGTCTTGAAGATCCTTCAACAGGATATTATTTCAATAAAGATACGACTGGATATCCTGAGGAGCTTGTAAAAGACGCTTTCAAACTAAAAGAAAACGGCATTTCCACTGAACTTACAGAGAATGACACATATGGATATTTCATAATCAAGCGTTTGCCGGTTGATATGGATTATGTAGAACAGAACATAGACGATATGATCTATTCATATGATACACCTGCTATCTCAAAGCTTTACAACGAAAGAATGGACAAAATGGAAGTCAAGTATTGCGACCAGTGGGACAAGATAACTGCGGACAGCATAACCTGATGGGTCATGGTATGATTAAAGAGCCTGAGCAGATCTCAGGCTCTTTTTATGCGTTTTTGTGATTGACGTGAGAGTGAATATCTGATATAATAAAAACTGAGGTGATCTTACGGACAGGCTGAAATTTCAAGATGCTTGCGATAAAATCATAGGCAAAAGCCGTGAACGCAACGGCATCGGAACTCTAGGTGAGAAAACGCTTCATGCTGTTTTGAAAAACTATTTTGAGCCATATGGTGAAAATCAGGAGATACGCATTGGCGGATATGTGGCTGATATCGTATGCGAAAACGGTGTTATCGAGGTACAAACAAGACAGTTCAACAAACTGCTGAAAAAACTTGAAGCCTTTCTTGACTACTGTGACGTGACAGTGGTCTACCCTATCCCTGCGGTCAAATATGTCCGTTGGATAGATACTGAAACAGGAGAGTTGTCAGAAAAGCACAAATCGCCGAGAAAATACACTATCTATGAAGTCATGCCCGAACTGTACAAAATAAAATACACCCTTGATAACCCCCGATTTCATTTGTGCCTTTGTATGCTTGAAACCGAGGAGATAAGATTGCTTAACGGCTGGTCAAAGAACAAAAAGCGTGGATCTTCACGTCATGACAGAATACCAAAAGGTCTTATTGATGAAATACATATCGACTGCCCTGCCGACTTTGATATGTTCCTCCCGGAGGACCTGCCAAAGCAGTTCACTTCTAAAGACTTTGCCTTTAATGCAAAGATATCTCGTGAATATGCACAGGTAACGCTTAATATACTCACATATCTTGAAAGAGTGAAACGTGTGGGCAAACAGGGTGCTAATATACTTTATGAGAAAACTGAATGAGCAAGGCTCTTTACATACAGTGCGAAAGGAAGCTGTCAATGAAACTAAAACGAAAAATCAGCAGGATATTATCCATGACGCTGGCAATAATGCTGCTTGTGCCTGCGATGTGTGCAGACGCATTCAATTTTACACCTACATCAGGCTATGACGATGAAGGAAAAGCGATACCGTTGGAGCTTTACTCTGAAGCGGTCTATATGGTCAATCTTGACAGCGGTGAAGCTATCGTTGACATAAACGGTGAAGACGAGCGTGTGCCTGCTTCCCTAACAAAGATAATGACTGCTGTGGTGCTTCTGGACAAATTCAAAGGTGATGAACAAAAACTAAAAGATACATACTATTCAGCAGGCTCGGAAGCATTTGATGAACTATATGATACTGGTGCTTCAACAGCTGATATACAACCAGGCGAAGAAGTAAGCTGTTATGATCTCCTGGCGGCACTGCTTATCCCATCCTCATGTGAAGCAGCGAATATAATCGCTTTGAATGTGTCCGATTCCATAACAGGATTTACAGACCTTATGAATGAAAAAGCTGAAAAACTCGGCATGGAAAATACACACTTTTCAAATGCACATGGTCTGTGGGCGCAACAGAATTATTCGTCCTGCAAGGATATGGCAACTCTTTGTGAATATGCCATAAGCAAATATCAGGTATTTCGTGATATTGTCTGTCTGCCAAGCTATCATATGGCATCCACCTCTTATCACTCAGATGGTACAGATATTTATAATACAAACCTTATGCTTGACTCAATGACCGATTATTACTACTCCTATGCTAAAGGCATAAAGACAGGCACCCTTGACTCCGCTGGAAGATGTTTAGCTTCATATGCGGAATATGAAGGCACCACATATCTTATTGTGACAATGGGTGCACCAATGGATAAGCTTGAAGAAGATGTGAAGAAGGGCGAGGAAGATCCTGATTCCATATATGGTGGAGATAATGTTTACTACAACCTCCTTGATCACATCAGTCTTTACAAATGGGCATTTTCAAGTCTTGTAGCAACGGATTTTGTGGACAAAAACAGCGAAGTCCGTGATGTAAAGGTAAGCTATGGTGACGGCATAGATTACGCAAATCTAAAACCTGCAAATGGTTTTACAAGGCTGTGGCCTGTAGATATATCAGTAAATGATGTGGAAAAGAAAACAACCGTTTATGACAACGTTGTTGCACCTGTTGAGGTTGGCGATGTGCTTGGTAAAATGGAACTTGTCTACAAAGGTGAGGTGCTTGCAACTATAGATCTCGTTTCCACAACTAAAGTAGAACGTTCCCAAGTCAAAGCGAAGGTTAAAATAGCTAAGTCATACTTTGAATCGTCTGTTTTCAAGGTCACATTAACAATACTTATTGCACTTATAGTAATATACTCTGTGATACATATTGCAAAAATACAGAAAAAATACATGAAATAAAATAAGCGGTCTGCTCACTATGAATTGTGAACAGGCCGCTCTTTTGCGTTTACTGATCTTTATTTTCGTTGTGATCGTCAACTATTTCTGGATCATCCTCTCTGTTGACCTCATTTACCTCATCAGCACTTGGAATGACCATGGCGTCAAGCTGTTCAGGCGTAAGCGGAATACGCTTTTCATTTTTCTTATACAAATGCTCAACATCCTCCATATAATAGTCGGTATCTACAGGGAGCTTCTTCTTTCTTAACCGCTGAACAACGCTCTCTCGTGTAAAAGTATAAAGCAATGCAAAAGTCGGAACTGCAATGACCATACCTATGAACCCAAACAAATTTCCAAAGAAGAACAGTGATACCAGCACCCAAAAACCAGGAAGCCCAGTAGAATCACCAAGTATCTTAGGACCAAGGATATTGCCGTCAAACTGCTGTAAAATAACTATGAAAATAAGAAGTATAATGGCTTTTTTAGGATCAATAAACAGCATAAGTGCAGTTGATGGTATCGCACCGATTATCGGTCCAAAAAATGGGATAATATTAGTTACACCCACAAGAACACTTATCATGATGTTGTAAGGCATATTCATGATAGTCAGACCTATAAAGCAAAGAACTCCGATTATTGCCGAGTCAATGATCTTTCCGCTCAAAAAACCTGCAAAAACTTTATTTGTTTCAGTGCAAACTCTCATGATCTTCTCACATGTAGACTTTTTTGTGTTTGCAATGATTATCTTCTTAGCCTGAGCAAGAAGTTTTTCCTTGCTGCAAAGCATATAGATAGAAACGATAAATCCAAATACAAAGTTTTTAAGAACATTGATAACGCCCCATGCACCCGAAAGAATATTTTCAAACATCGGCTGTATCTTCTCAATAACAGTTCCCAAATCAGTTGAAAAAGCTTTGAGCTTCTCTGTAGCCATTGTTTCGATATCAGGATAGTTTTTAAACAGCTTATTTATCCAACCCTGCACTTTAACAACGATGTTAGATGCATTGTTAAAAATATCAATTATGGAATTTATAAGTTCTGGAACAACAACATAAGTAAGTCCAACAACTATCCCCAGAAAAACAAGTGACGCTACAGTTACTGAGCAGGCTCTGGTAAGCTTTTTCTTAGCCGGATTTTTTACCACTTTATTTCTGAACAGCTTTTCAAAATTCACCATTATAGGATTTATAAGAAATGCGATCACAAGACCAACTATAACAGGCGTAAGTGCAGAAACAAGTGTGGAAATAAGCTTTAAGATCGTATTAAATTTAAATACAGCCACTACCAAAAGCACATTTATAGCAATAACGATAACTGCATAAAATGCAATTGTGGTGTATTTCTTATTAGTTTGTACTTTCATATATTTTCCTTTCTCAATTACCTTAACTATTACTTTATTATACACTACATTATTTATAAATGCAAGGAATATTGAAAATTTAAAATTATTTATTTTGGTATAAATCCAAATTGCAAAAGAATATTTACATAATAGCAATAATATTTACATTTTCTGATATTGACATTTTAGAAACAGAGGAATATAATAAGACTAAAGTTAATACGATAAATCCTATGAGCAAAAGTAAGTAGTTTGATGCAAAAGGTCACAGAGAGTCAGCGGTAGGTGTGAGCTGATACATTTTCTTCAGATGAATGGATTTGTGAGGAGCGGTGTGAAAGTTTATTCGAGTATCACTCGCCGTGATTCCTGCGTTAAAGGACAGGATATTGATTTCTGCCAGTCAGAATGCGTATCTGTGAGCCGATAATTTATTATCGGGAAATTGGGTGGCACCACGGTTCTATCGTCCCATAACTAGATGTTATGTGTGATGACAGGACTTTTTTTATTGTCAATTTTACGACAAAAAAGCATTTAGGAGGAATATTTATGCTGTACCCTGCTATTGAACAAGTAAAGGAACTTTTTGAAAACTACAAGACTGTGCCTGTATTCTATGAGCTTCTCATGGATTCATGTACGCCAATACAACTTTTTAACTGTCTGCACGAGGCGTATGATGATTGTTTCATTCTTGAATCTGTAGATAATAAAGACCAGTGGGGCAGATATTCATATGTGGGCATTGATCCTAAATGCGAATATATTCTTAACAAGCACGTTGTTACTGTCAAAGAAAAAGGTAAGGCTGATGAAATGGTAAAAGTCGATGATCCTATCGCTTTCTTTTCTGAGATAATCGAAGGCCACAAGTCACCGAGATTTAATAATTATCCAAAGCTCACAGGTGGTCTAATAGGATTTTTCGCTTATGATATGATAAGATACTTTGAGAAAACACTGTGCAACCCACCTGAGGACGATCTTAAGCTTCCTGACGCTGACCTGCACCTTTTTGAAAAGATCGTTGCTTACGATCACCTTTCAAACAAGGCTGTAATAATCCTCAACATCAATAAGAGCGATGATCTTGAAACTAAATACAAAGAATGTGAAAAGATATGCAACGAAGTAGTTGAAACTCTTAGAAATTACAAGCCTGTTATGAAAACTCCAAAGACAACGGAGGACAACATCACAGTAAAATCCAACATCACAAAGGAACATTATCTCGCAAACGTTGAAAAGGCTAAGGAATACATCGAAGAGGGCGACATCTTCCAGATAGTTCCGTCACAGAGATTTGAGATAGACAATCCGCCTGACAGCTTTGACGTTTACAGAATGCTCCGCTCCACTAATCCGTCACCTTACCTTTACTACTTTAAGCACAATGATTATGCTGTTGCAGGCGCTTCACCTGAAATGCTGGTATCAGTAGAAAATAGAACAGTAGTAACAAGACCAATTGCAGGCACTATCAAGCGTGGAACGACCTACGACGAAGATATCCGCAATGAACAACAGCTTCTCAACGATCCAAAGGAAAGAGCTGAACACACAATGCTCGTTGACCTTGGAAGAAACGACATAGGAAAGGTTTCTGAGTTCGGCTCCGTAACTGTTACAGATATGATGATAGTTGAAAGATATTCAAAGGTGATGCACCTTGTATCGAATGTAAAGGGTACACTGAGAGAAGATAAGAAACCTCTTGACGCACTTATGGCTGTTCTTCCTGCCGGCACTCTTTCAGGCGCACCGAAGGTAAGAGCAATGGAGATAATCGACGAGCTTGAAACAACAAAAAGAGGCCTTTATGGCGGAACAGTTGGTTATCTTGCATTTGACGGTTCGCTGGATACTTGTATCGCTATAAGAACAGTGCTTTTCAAAAATAACAAGGCTTATATCCAAGCAGGAGGCGGAGTTGTCGCAGACTCAGTTCCTGAGAACGAATATCAGGAGTCATGCAACAAGGCAATGGCTGTTATAAATGCAATAAAAGAAGCAAGCAAATTATAATTTAAAAGGAGTTAATAACATGAGCAATAATATTATTCTTACAGGCGATAGACCAACTGGATCACTTCATCTTGGTCATTATGTAGGTTCTCTCAGAAAAAGAGTTGAACTTCAAAACACAGGAAAATTCGATCAGTTCGTTATGATAGCAGATCTTCAGGCACTTACAGATAACGCTGATAATCCTGAGAAGATAAGACAAAACATTCTTGAGGTAATGCTTGACTATCTTGCGGTAGGGCTTGAACCTGACAAGACAACATTCTTCGTTCAGTCACATATCCCAGCACTTTATGAGCTTCCAATGTACTATTCAAACCTCGTTACAATGTCAAGACTTGAAAGAAACCCTACTATCAAGTCTGAGATAAAAATGAGAAACTTTGAAAGAAACCTTCCTGTTGGCTTTATGACATATCCTATCAGCCAGGCAGCAGATATCACAGCGTTCAAGGCTAAGTATGTTCCTGTTGGAGAAGATCAGCTTCCAATGCTTGAACAGGCAAGAGAGATAGTAAACAGCTTCAACAGAATTTATAAGTGCGATATACTTGTTGAGCCTGAGGCTGTTCTCCCAGACAACGCAAGCTGCAACAGACTTGTTGGTACAGACGGCAACACAAAGATGAGCAAATCTCTTGGCAACTGCATTTACCTTAAAGACGATGAAAAAACGCTGAAAAACAAGATAATGTCAATGTACACTGACCCTACACATATCAATGTAAGCGACCCTGGTCACACAGAGGGCAATCCGGTATTTATCTATCTTGACGCATTCAGCAAGGACGAAGATTTTGCTAAATACTTCCCTGACTATAAGAACCTCGCAGAGATGAAAGAACATTATGAGCGTGGCGGCCTTGGCGATATGAAATGTAAGAAGTTTCTTAACAACGTTATGCAAGAATTTCTCGCACCTATCAGAGCAAGACGAGAGGAATATGAGAAAGACAAAGAGCAGCTCATAGAGATACTTAAAAAAGGCACACAACGTGCAATAGAGGTTTCAAACGAAACTGTTTCAGAAATAAGGAATGCTATCGGCATAAACTACTTCAACGACAAAACTTTCATTGATAAGTTTGTACTGTAAAGGAAGATTACTATGATTTTACTTATTGACAACTATGACAGCTTTACCTACAATCTTTATCAGGCTGTAGGCGTACTCACAAAAGACATTACAGTAGCAAGAAATGATGAGATAACCATAGATGAGATCGAAAAAATGTCACCTGCGGCTATCATCATCTCCCCTGGTCCTGGTTATCCAAAGGACGCAGGAATTTCCGAAGAAATCATAAAGACATTCAGTGGCAGGATCCCTATACTTGGCGTTTGTCTAGGACACCAGGCGATAGCCGAAGCATTCGGAGGAAAGATAGTTCACGCAAAGCAGCAGCTTCACGGCAAGCAGACAGATATAAATCTTAACACTGCAAACCCACTTTTCAGCGGTCTGAAAAGCACAATAAAAGCCGCAAGATATCACTCACTTGTTGTTGACAGCATTTCACTTCCTACCTGCCTGTCTGTTATCGCAACTGACGATAAAGCTCAGATAATGGCAATAAGACACAGAGAACACCCGACCTATGGCGTTCAGTTCCACCCTGAGTCAGTTCTCACTGGCGAAGTTGGAAACATGATAATCGAAAACTTCCTGAACGATATCGCTGGCATAAAGACCACAAAAACAAAGTCTGCAGCTCTTCCTGACAGCGAAAGAGTTGAGCTTAAAAAGTATCTCAAAATAGTATGTGATGGAAAGTCACTAACTGAGGACGAAGCTTATAAAGCAATGGATATCATCATGAGCGACAGAGCTTCTAATGCTCAGATCGCTTGCCTGCTCACAGCTCTGAGAATGAAAGGTGAGACTATTGACGAGATAACAGGCTTTGCAAAGGTAATGAGAGAAAAAATGTCAAAGGTCAATGTCAAGGGTACTCTTGATATAGTTGGCACAGGTGGAGATCTTTCAAACAGCTTCAACATTTCCACAACCTCTTCATTCGTAATTGCGGCAGCAGGACAGAAAGTCGCAAAACACGGCAACAGAAGCGTTTCTTCAAAGAGCGGTGCGGCTGATGTTCTCGAGGCTCTTGGAGTTAAAATTCAGTCAACACATGAACAGGCTGAAAAGTCCCTTGACGAGATCGGTCTTTCATTCCTGTTTGCACAGTCATATCACTCAGCAATGAGATTTGTAGGACCTACAAGAGCACAGATAGGAGTGAGAACTGTTTTCAACATTCTCGGTCCTCTTGCAAACCCTGCAAAGGCTGACTATATGATACTTGGAACATATGACCCTGACCTGCTTGAACCAATGGCTAAGGTGCTTATGAATCTTGGCATAACGAGAGCAATGCTCGTTTACGGCAATGACAGGCTTGATGAAGTTTCAATCTCAGCACCAACAACTATTTGCGAGATAAACGGCGGAAAGCTTATCAAGTATGAGATAAAGCCTGAGGACTTCGGTCTTAAAAGAGGCAAGCTTGCTGACATCGTTGGCGATGACGGAAAGGGCAACGCAGCTATCACAAGAGGTATACTTGAGGGCACAATCAAGGGTGCAAAGAGAGATATTGTTCTTCTCAACTCAGGCTGTGCACTTTATATCTGCGGCAAATGTGACAGCATCGAAGAGGGCGTAAAGACTGCAGCTGAAATGATAGACAGCGGAAAGGCTCTTAAAAAGCTTGAAGAACTTGTTGAACTTACTAACAGAGGATAAAAATGATACTTGACAATATCTGCGACAAAAGAAAAGAACAGCTTGAAAGAGATATATCAAAAGTTTCAAGACAGGATATAAAAGCTATGTCAGCCCAAAAGGAATACCAAACTGTCTCCTTTTCAAAGGCTGTAAAGCGTGATACCCTTTCAGTCATAAGCGAGGTAAAGAAAGCTTCTCCGTCAAAGGGACTTATCTGCCCTGACTTTGACCCTGTGAAAATCGCCTGCGAGTATGAGAAAAACGGTGCGAACGCTATTTCCTGTCTCACTGAAGAGCATTATTTTCAAGGCTCTGCGGAATATCTCAAAGCAATAAGAAAGGCTGTGAATCTGCCTATACTCCGCAAGGACTTCGTTATCGACGAATATCAGCTTTACGAGGCAAGAGCCATAGGTGCTGATGCAGTGCTGCTTATCTCGGCTATACTCAGCGAGGATCAAATGAAAGAATATTCTGATATCGCTCACGAGCTTGGACTTGAATGTCTTGTAGAGGTGCACAACGAGGAAGAGTATAAAAAGACGCTTGGTTTTAAGCCTGATATGCTTGGCATAAACAACAGAAATCTTTACACTTTTGACGTTGACCTTGAAACCACGGGCAGGCTCAGCAATATAGTAGGCGACCATGCTGTGCTTGTTTCAGAAAGCGGCATAAAAACAAATGCCGATATGAAAAAGGTACGCAGCCTTGGTGCAGACGCTGTGCTTATAGGTGAAACGCTTATGAGAAGCGGCAATATCGCTACAACTCTCCATGAACTGAGAGAGGGCGTATAAATGACAAAAATCAAGATATGTGGTATGCGCCGTGTGGACGATATTCTTTATGTGAACACATACCACCCTGATTATGCTGGCTTTATACTGTCGGAGGGCTTTACACGCACGGTAGACATTGACACATTCTACGATCTTGAACTTCTTCTTAATAAGGAAATCAAACGAGTGGGCGTTTTTGTAAACGAGCCTATAGAGAATATACTGAAAAGCTTTGCACAGAAGCTTGATGTTATCCAGCTTCATGGTGAGGAAAACGCAGAGTATATTGATAAGCTCCGTGAAAACTGCGACTGTGAGATATGGAAAGCCGTTCGTATGAAATGTGCTGATGATATTGCAAAAGCTGACGCACTTCCCGTCCACAAACTGCTTATAGACAGCTTTTCAGCAGGCAGCTACGGTGGGACTGGCAAGTGTGTTGACCTTGATATATTTTCACAGTTAAACATATCAAAGCCGTTTTTCCTTGCAGGTGGACTGAACGAGGACAACATCTGCTATGCTATGGAAAAGGTACAACCTTACGGCGTTGACTTTTCAAGTTCAGTGGAAACCGATGGCTTTAAGGACGAAAACAAGATAAAAAGGATAGTTGAAACTATCAGAAATAATACCGAAAGAAGGATATAAATGAGTAAAATTGGACGATTCGGCGAATTTGGCGGACAATATATTCCTGAAACTGTCATGACTGCTGTTCACGAGCTTGAAAAAGCTTACGATAAATACAAGGACGATCCTGAGTTCAACAAAGAGCTTCAGGAGCTATACCACAATTATGCAGGCAGACCGTCAATGCTTTATTATGCAGAAAAGATGACCAAAGATCTTGGCGGAGCTAAAATATACATCAAACGTGAGGATCTTAATCACACAGGCTCACACAAGATAAACAACGTTTTGGGTCAGATACTTTTGGCAAAGAAAATGGGCAAGAAGCGCATAATCGCTGAGACTGGTGCAGGTCAGCACGGTGTTGCTACCGCTACAGTATGTGCTCTTATGGGTCTTGAATGTGAGGTCTATATGGGCGAAACAGATATGAAAAGACAGTCCCTTAACGTTTACAGAATGAACCTCCTTGGTGCAAAGGTAACTGGCGTTGCAAGCGGTACTGCTACACTGAAAGACGCTATCAATGAGGCTTTCAGAGATTGGGTATCAAATATCGACACAACTTACTACTGCATAGGCTCTGTAATGGGACCTCACCCTTATCCTACAATGGTTAGGGATTTCCAGAAAGTTATCAGTGCTGAAATAAAATCACAGCTTATGGAAAAGGAAGGCAGACTGCCTGACTGTGTTGTTGCCTGTGTAGGCGGCGGCTCAAACGCTATGGGTGCATTCTACAACTTTATCGAAGACAAGTCAGTTAAGCTTGTTGGTGCAGAAGCAGCAGGCAGAGGCATTGACACACCTGACCATGCGGCTACAGTTGCAAAAGGCTCACTTGGTATATTCCACGGAATGAAGTCGCTTTTCTTGCAGAACGAATACGGTCAAATCGACCCTGTTTACTCAATTTCCGCAGGTCTTGACTACCCAGGTATCGGACCTGAGCACGCATATCTTAACTCTATAGGCAGAGCGCAGTATGTTGACATAACCGATGAAGAAGCAGTTTGTGCTTTTGAGTACCTTTCAAGAACAGAGGGTATAATCCCTGCTATCGAGTCATCACACGCAGTTGCCGCTGCGCTTAAGATTGCTCCTACAATGGATAAGGACTCAATACTTGTCATCAACCTTTCAGGCAGAGGCGACAAGGACGTATACTCAATAGCAAGATACAGGGAGGTCGAGCTCAATGAAGAATAGGATAGACGCTTGTTTTGAAAAACTCAAAGCAGAAAACAAAAAGGCGCTTGTGACATTTATCACCGCAGGCGACCCTGATATGGATACAACAGAAAAATGCGTTCTTGAAATGTATAAGAATGGTTCTGACATTATCGAGATAGGCGTGCCGTTCTCTGACCCTATCGCAGAGGGTGTGACTATTCAGAAAGCTTCTCTGCGTTCACTCAGTGGTGGAACAAATCTTGACAAGATATTTGACCTTGTAAGAAAACTCCGCACACAGACTGACAAGCCTATGCTTCTGATGATGTATATAAACACTATCTTCAAGTTCGGTACAGCAAAGTTCTTTGAGCTTTGCAAAGAAACTCAGATAGACGGTGTTATCGTTCCTGATATGCCTTTCGAGGAACGTGAAGAGCTTCAGGGCGAAGCTGAGAAAAATGGTATCTACACTATCTTCCTCGTTGCACCGACTTCACACGAGCGTGTAAAAATGATAGCAGAAAAGTCAAAGGGCTTTTTGTATGTTGTATCTTCACTGGGCGTTACTGGTATGCGTTCAGAGATAACCACTGATTTCAACGAGCTTCTTGCGCCTATCAGAAACAACGATCACTGCCCTTGCTGCATAGGTTTCGGAATTTCAAATCCTGAGCAGGCAAAGAAAATGTCCCAGTACGCTGACGGCGTTATCATGGGAAGTGCTGTTGTCAAGATAGTTGAGGAACACGGCAAAGACGCTCCTGAATATGTTGGCAAGTTTATCAAGTCTGTTCGTGAAGGCATGGACAACTAAACATAACAATAGCAAAGGCTCTGAGAAATGTATCTCTCAGAGCCTTATTTTTATGCAAAAACAAGACCCCGATAAAACCGAAGTCTTGTAAAGTATTCTTATGAATTTTTCTTATTGAATGCAACAACAGCGTCGTTGATAGTCTTAAGCTCGGCGTCAACAGTTGCAGAGTATGATTCTCTCAGCTCTGTCCATGAGAACTGCTTGCCGTTATCGTCAGCCTTGTTTGTGTATTCATAAAGCTTTCTTGTTACGCAGTTGCCGTCCTCATTTGCGTTGTCGTCAGACATTGTGGAAGAAATTCCGTAGCCGTAGTCAAACACCTGATTGTACTCAGAAGATGAGCAGTCAACGATCACCTGATACATATCCTCTGTCCAGTTAGGGTTAGCGTTGAGGAATTTCTCCTTGCCGTTTTCCTTATATGTTTCATCTGTGTTAGCCATTCTGCAACACTCATACCAACACTTAACAGCCTCTTTAGCTGTTGAACCTCTTACCCACATATATGCCGTCATATCAGATGTCATGTACTTTTCATCAGTGTTAGGATCAGACGGAACAGGGACCACTCTCCAAGTGTCAGCGTCAGAAGGTCCGTTATTTCCTGTCATAGCCCATGTACCCATGCAGTAAAACAGCAGATTGCCGTCTTTAAGCGCCTGCTTAGCATTGCCAAGCCAGTTGCCGTTTACAAGGTTGTTCTTACCTACCTGATAAAGCAGATCTTCTGCTCTTTCGATATCAGGGTCATTTATATTGTTTGTGAACTTCTCTCCGTCATAGTTTACCATTGTTTTACCGGTCTGCTGAATGACCTGTGTCTGGAACCAACCATTGATACCAAATCTCTCAACATCAGCAGGAGCGTTTGAAACAAACTCCGACATCATGTCATACCAGTTATCCCAATTCCACTCGTTGTTCTGATAAAGTTCATATGGATCGTCAAGACCCTCAGCATCAATGACGTCCTGATCGTACATCATAAGCGTGCCGACTGTGAAGCTTATAGGAGCAACATAATGCTTGCCGCCCATAACGAACTTATCAGCCGCTGTTTTCACATCAGCCCACAACGGATCGTCAAAGTTCACAATATCGTCAACCGGCTGATACATATCCTTAAGCACCTGTGCAGGGAAAGCCATCCACTCATACTTGAAGATATCAGGTACATTCTGCTGAGCCATGATAGCACTAGCGAGCTGGTCAAATTTTTCGCTATCAGTTACTCTTGTGTACTCTACTTTACCACCCTTGTTGTTGAAAAGGGTCATCTCAACGGACTTATCCTCGCCCTTTTTCTCGTCAGGGTTAAGGTCATATGTACCCATCCAACGGATAGTTTTCTGAGCATCGTCAGGGATAGCCTCTATTTCCTGTGTGTCCTCGACCTTAACTTTCTTTACTGTTGATACCTTTGAACTACTGTCGCCTGTGGAGCCACAACCTGCAACTGCAAAAACAGATGTAAGCGCTACTGCCAATGCAAGAATCTTCTTGATCTTCATAAAATAATTGACCTCCAAATCAAATGATTTTCTGTCTTAACAACCAATGTTACACTACAATTATAAAGCTTAATGTCCTTTAAGTCAATTCTCATTTTATACAAAGACATTCAAGCCATTTGTATAATTTGAACATTTCAAAAGTAATAAATATTAAAATATTAAACCTTGAGAGGTACTTGAAAAAACGAGAGAAATGTAGTATAATATGTTTTGCATAATAATCATCACAAAAACGGAGATAAATAAATGAAGAAAATAGAAATTTTCACTGACGGTGCTTGCTCTGGAAATCCTGGACCGGGTGGATACGGTGCGATACTAAGATACAAAGGCAATTCAAAAGAACTTTGGGGCGGTGATCCTTCTACAACCAATAACCGCATGGAGCTAACCGCTGTTATCACTTCTCTTTCAGCACTGAAAGAGCCATGTGAGGTAGAGCTTTACAGCGACTCAAAGTATATAATCGACGCTGTTACAAAAGGCTGGGCAAAAAAATGGCGTGCAAACAACTGGGTGAAATCGGACAAGAAAAAGGCTCTAAACAGTGATCTGTGGGAAAAGCTTCTTGATCTGCTGGAGGTGCATAAGGTCAATTTCAACTGGGTAAAAGGCCATGCAGGACATCCGGAAAACGAACGTTGCGACGAACTTGCAGTAATGGGCTCTAAACAGTATAAATAGAATTAAATAAATATTAATTTTTTATTAAGTTAAGGAAAACTATTGCATTTTGTAGTAATTTAGTATATAATAAAATAGAAATCTATATATGAAAGGTATGATTTAATTGGAAAAGAGATTTGTCTATGCAGATAACTCAGCTACGACTAGAGTATCTCAGAAAGCTCTTGACGCCGCTCTGCCTTATTTCACTGAGCTATACGGAAATCCGTCAAGTATATATTCTTTGGGAATGGAATGTGCAAAAGCCGTTCTTAAAGCAAGAGAACAGGTCGCAAACGCTCTTGGTGCGAAGGTCAACGAGATCTATTTCACTGCTGGCGGCTCTGAGTCTGACAACTGGGCTATAAGAGGCTGTGCACAGCTTGGAGAAAAAAAGGGCAAGAAGCATATCATCACAACTGCTTTTGAACATCATGCAGTTCTGCACACTTGTCAGTATCTCGAAAAGCTTGGCTTTGAGGTAACATATCTTCCTGTAGGTGACAAGGGTCTTGTTACTGCACAACAGGTCGAGGATGCTATCCGTGAGGATACCTGCCTTGTTACAATAATGACAGCTAACAACGAGATCGGTACTATACAGCCTATCGCTGAGATCGGCGAAGTTTGCCACAAGCATGGCGTATGGTTCCATACTGACGCTGTTCAGGCTGTAGGAAATATTGACATCAATGTTAAAGATATGAACATTGATATGCTCTCACTTTCAGGACATAAGCTCCACGCTCCTAAGGGCGTTGGCGCGCTTTATGTAAAAACAGGCATCAACCTTCCTAACCTTATCTACGGCGGAGCACAGGAGAGAAATAAGCGTGCAGGTACTGAGAACGTACCTTCTATCGTGGCTCTCGGCGTTGCTATCACTGATGCTGTAAAGGATATCCCTGCAAAGAACGAGCGTGTAAGAAAAATGAGAGATAGACTTATCGAGGGGCTTCTAAAGATTCCAGAGTCAAGACTTAATGGTGACACAGAACACAGACTTGCAGGAAACGTAAACATATCTGTTCGAGGAGTAGAGGGCGAGAGCCTGCTTCTTTCACTTGATCTTCAGGGCGTTGCAGCTTCATCAGGTTCAGCCTGCACAAGCGGATCACTTGACCCGTCACACGTTCTGCTTTCACTTGGTCTGCCACATGAAGTAGCACATGGCTCACTCAGACTTTCTATCAATGACGAGAACACAGAGGAAGATGTTGATTATATTCTTGAGGTTCTTCCACCAATCGTAAAGCACCTGAGAAGTATGTCACCACTTTGGGAAAGAATTTGCAGAACTGAGAATATTCACGACTATACACTTGATTAGGAGGAATAAAAAATGATATACAGCGAAAAGGTAATGGATCATTTCGCGCATCCGAGAAATGTCGGCGAGATTGAAGATGCTGACGGTGTCGGCGAGGTAGGAAACGCCAAGTGCGGAGATATAATGAAAATGTACATCAAGGTCAATGACGGCGTTATAACTGACGTTAAGTTCAAGACTTTTGGTTGCGGTGCGGCTGTTGCTACATCTTCTATCGCTACAGAAATGATAAAAGGTAAAAAGCTTGAAGACGCTTTGAAACTTACAAACAAGGCGGTTGTTGAAGCTCTTGACGGTCTTCCACCAGCAAAGCTTCACTGCTCTGTTCTTGCCGAAGAGGCTATGAAGGCTGCGGTTTCTGACTACTATAAAAGACAGGGTATCGATCCAACTCCGTTCGTAGGTAAGCAGTCTGCTCCTGATTGTGAGAACTGCAATGGCTGATAGAGTTCTTGTGGCAATGAGCGGCGGCGTTGACAGCTCTGTTTCGGTCAAGCTCCTTCTTGATGAAGGTTATGACGTGGCAGGGGCTACCATGCGGCTCTACAGCAATGAGGACATCGGTCTGGATAAAACAAGAACGTGCTGTTCTCTCAATGATGTAGAGGACGCACGTTTTGTTGCTTTTAAACTAGGCATTGATTTCCATGTATTCAATTTTTCTGATGATTTTAAGCACTATGTTATCGACAATTTTGTTGATACATATCTGGCAGGCGGCACGCCTAACCCGTGTATCGAGTGCAACAAACATCTGAAATTCGCAAAATTCTATGAGCGTGCAAAGCTGCTGGGCTTTGATTATATAGCTACAGGGCATTACGCTGCCAGAGAATATGACGGAAATTCAGGCAGGTGGCTTCTGAAACGCTCACCTGACAGGTCAAAGGATCAAAGTTATGTTCTTTACAGCATGACGCAAGAGCAGTTAGCACACACTCTCTTTCCTGTTGGCGAGATGCACAAGGACAAGATCCGTGATATTGCAGAAGAAAACAAGCTTATAAATGCAGACAAGCCTGACTCTCAGGACATCTGCTTTATCCCTGACGGTGATTACGCAGGCTTTATCACAAAACGCTGCGGTGAACAGCAGTCGGGAGATATCGTTCTTTCTGACGGCACAAAGCTTGGTAAACACAAAGGTCTGATACACTATACTATTGGACAGCGAAAGGGCGTAGGCATTTCATATAGCGAACCGCTTTTCGTTATTACAAAAGATATGGAGCATAACAGACTTATTATGGGCAAGGCTGATGAAGTATACAGTGACAGCCTTGTGGCAGGAGATGTGAACTTTATTCCGTTTGACACCCTCACAGAGCCTATAACCTGCACTGCTCAGACACGTTATCATCAAAAGGACGCTGAATGTACGGTTTCACCAATGAATGATGGCAAAGTACTCGTGACTTTTAAAGAACCTCATAAAGCTATCTCAAAGGGACAGGCAGTGGTTTTCTATGACGGCGAATACGTTATCGGAGGCGGAACTATATTATAAAAAAAGCCCCACGGATCCATTTCCGTGGGGCATCAAATTTTTAATTACCTGCTTTTTTATGAAGAGAACGAAATTCTGCAGGGGAAAGCATTTCATGCTTTTTGAACACCGCACAAAAATAACTGCAATCGTTATAACCTACCTCCGCAGCGATTTCATTGATGTTAAGCTTATCCTCCAATAAAAGCAGCTTTGCCTGCTGTATACGCTTTCTTGCTAGATACTCAAAAGGTCTTAGACTAAGACACTCCTTGAAAAGTCTGCAAAGATACTGCGGTGAAAGGTCAATAAGATCAGCAAGCTCCACAAGTGTAAGTTCTTTTCTGAAATTCTTATCAATATAATCAATTACAGGCTGCAGCTGATTGAGTTTTTGTCCGTCCTGACTACCATTTTGTAGGTTTACGACTCTGTGTAGCTCAATAAGAAACTGATATAGATATGCCGAACACTGGTGACCACAGTAGTAGTAATTAGTCTTCATAAGATAAAGTATCTTCTTAAATATGGCATCAACAGCATTGATATCATTTATGTGAAACACTTTAGCCTTCTCAAGCTTGATATGCTTGAGCATTTCAATTGCTTCCCTGCCCTCAAAGGTTATCCAGTGGGTTTCCCATATATCACCAACAGGATAATACTCATGCGGCACAGAAGGCGGCAGATAAAATGCATCCCCCGGCTTTATATCATACTCATGACCATCAAATATAATGTGACCCTGACCACGAGTGCAGTATATTATCTGATGATTAGGATAGCCATCTTCTCTTACAAAATGAAATTCTCTATCTCTCGCACCGATTCCAAGCACATACAAAGGCAGGCTCGTTTCATCGCTGAGGACAGGGTAATAATAGTCAGTCATAATAAATCTCGCTTTCCAAACTGATTTCATATTCTTTTATTATATATTATCACAACACACTAAAAAAGTCAAGAAATTTCAAAAAAATATGTTGTACAATTGTCCTGAATGTGGTACAATATATTATATAATAAGGTTAATATACTCATATAGGAGATGATAAGATGTTAAAAAAATTAACGGCTTTTTTCACGGCAACCGTTATGGCATGTGCCACACCTCTTGCCTGCAACGCTGAAGTTATAAAGCATGAAGTAAATGTTCCGCCTAATATACTTGTGCTTGGGGATTCAATCGCCGCTGGCTATGGTCTGGAAGGCTACAGTGAAAACAGATATTCTTGTGCGTCTTATGCAAATCTTCTTCACGACCAGTATGACGCTGAGCTTAAAGGCGCTGGCGGCTGTAAGCTTGTGAACTCTGCTGTTGTGGGCGACACTTCACAACAGCTTCTTGACCGCATTAATTCAGGCGAATTTGACGCTGACCTTGCAGACAGCGACGCTGTTATTATATCCATAGGTGGCAATGACATTCTTGGTCTTTTCATAGATTTTTTGATGAACGATCTGGGCATTACTTCTAAAAGCACAATGTCTGATTTGATGGATAAAACCAAGGATATTATTGGCATTGCAATGGATATGAAGGATATGTCTGATGATATGGATAAGGCGCTGAAAAATTTTACGAACACTCTAGATGATATAATTAACGCTGTTGAAGCTAAAAGTAAGGGTGAAATAATCGTTCAGACACTATATGACCCGCTTGATAATTTCACTGCAGCTGCTGTTTTCCAGAGTATGTCGAAGGATAAAATTTCAAAACTTAACAACATTATCAAAGAACACTCCACTGACGAAGATGAAAATGAGAGATACATAGTGGCAGATGTTTTTAGTGAATTCAGCAGTCACGGAAAGGAACTTACCAACATAAATGACTTTGATATACACCCTAATAAAAAAGGTCATGCACTTATTGCTTCTTGTATAGACAAGGCGTTAAGGACAAAAACTTATACCTATGAGGAGATCGTTACTGACAGCAGTGAGAACGATGAAAAAGGCAAAAATGCCATACTTATGACAGCAACTGCGACAGGCGGACTTATTGTTATAATCGCAGCTACGATGCTTATACGACACAAAAAGAAAGGATAGATCAACATGAAAATATATTTGGTAGACTTTGAAAATGTCAAATCCAAAGGACTTCAGGGCATAGACAATTTAACTGAAACTGATACCGTCATAATTTTTTACAGTGAAAATTCCGATACCATTAACTTTGAAATGCACCAGAAAGTTCTTACATCAAAGGCTGATATTGAATACTTCAAGGTAAACGTTGGTGGCAAAAATGCCCTGGATTTTCAGCTTTCAACACTTCTGGGTTATCTGGTAGCCAAGGATACTTATACGAATATTTTTGTTATCAGCAATGACAGAGGTTTTGACTTTCTTCATGATTTCTGGCACGGTAAGTATGTTGATAGCCCAAATGCTATGGTCTACAGAACTAGGACAATACAAACCGCTATTAATTTCGCTAATCATAAGGTTAATCCGACCGAAAACAATGAAGATGAAGAAACGACTAAACATATAGTCGAAAAAGCAGAAGAAATACAAGAAACAGCAGAAATTCAGACAGAGTCAGAGATAACTCTTGACGAAGCTGATGAGCCAAACCCTGAGTCTGCGGCTATAGATTATTCTGTTACACTAAACGAAAATATGAATGGTAATACAGAAGAGGTCGAAGAAGAACCAGAAGCCTGTGCACCTGATATTGTCGAAGTAGAAAGTGATCCTGTTGTTGAAACTATCGTCAAAGTGAAAAAGGGTAGAAAAAAGTGTACCACACAAAAAAACAACGATCTCCAAAGCATACTTGCAAACATTTGCAGCGAAGAGCAAATAGAAGAGATCAGCAAACTTATAGCTGAGTCTAACACAAAAGAGGAGCTTCACAACTCTCTTGCAAAGGTATATAAAAAGCAGGCTACAGATTTTTACAAGCTTCTCAGGCCAAGATATCTGCGACTTAAAGGACTACAGGAATCCGAAAATACATGCACCGCTGATGAAGATAAAACGATGACGGCTCAGAAAACTGAAAAGGTTGTTTACCATGATGTACTATCCGTAAAACTTGATGAGCTACTCGACGGCAAATGCAATAAAGACGAACTGGCGCTTATAAGAGAAGCAGTCATTGATGCCACAACAAAACAGCAGCTTTATATCAGAATGGTAAAAGAGTTCAAAAAGGAAAAAGGCTGCGATATATATAACAAAATAAAGCCAGAGTATGTGTCTTTGCACAAGCTTGCATCTGAGATCATTAAATAAAGGAGTGTAAAATATGAAACTTATGATAGCGTCAGACATTCATGGTTCGGCTTACTGGTGCAAAAAAATGCTTGAAGCCTTTGAGCAAAACGGCGCGGAAAAACTAATTCTTTTGGGTGATATCCTCTATCACGGACCAAGAAACGACCTTCCAGAGGAATATGCACCAAAGCAGGTGATAGCCATGCTAAATCCACTAAAAAACAAGCTTCTGTGCGTGCGTGGTAATTGTGACACAGAAGTCGATCAAATGGTGCTTGACTTCCCTGTTATGGCGGAATATGCTTATATATGCTGTGACGGACTGAGGATATTCGCCACACATGGTCACAAATTCAACTGCGACAATCTGCCACCACTTTCAAATGGCGACATTCTTCTTCACGGTCACACCCATGTACCTGTTATTAAAGACTGTGGCGATTACACCTATATAAACCCCGGTTCTGTTTCCATACCGAAAGAAAATTCAGCACACAGCTATCTGATACTGGAAAACGGCAAGTTCACATTCGGTGATCTCACATAAATAAAAGGCAGCTCAAGGCTGCCTTTTTTTGTGCCTATTTTATTGTAGTTTCAAGTCCGTTGACCTCTATCTCAGGGTCATCAAGATTGATTATAAGGCATTTTCTGCCATCGACTATCTGAGTTTTTACCTTGTCAACTGCGTCCTTGCCAATATTTACGGTTATGCTTGGAGCAGAAACTACGGTCCTTTTCTCCACAAGGTTTACCGCTGTGAGTGGCTTTCCACCAGCCGCTGCGTCAAAAACTTTAGGAAGATTATCAAGCTTATCCTGACTAACTCCAGCTTCCCACAGAATGGACGAAAGTTTATGTTCGTCAATTGTCGGTATCTCAGTTTCATGAGCATTTTGGTCAACAAATGTGGAAATCTTGTCATTCACAGTAGTGATAAGATCATAGTCAAGCTCATCACCCACAACGCTTGTGAGGATATCCTTGAAAGTTTCCTTTTCGTTCTGACAGGTCATTGAGAACTCACAACCCAGAAGCTCTTCCACAACGGAAGTGTTCGGCTTTTTGGCGTTTTTCGTGTAGTAAAGCACGCCGTTGATATCAGGCGCACGATCATTGAAAAGAGGAAACAAAAAGCCATCGCTTGGAAGCTCAACAATTCTATCGCATGACTCTTTCTTAGCGATAGAGTTGTCCTGCTCGTCATACACAAGCCCGTCAATACGCAGATTTACAGGGCAAAGCGCCGTCACTATGAAGTTGTAATCTGTGTCAGCTTCGTCCTCAAACTCGTCCATTTTGTTCTTTTTCAGCACAGAATATGTACAATGTGCCATGAAAATGGTATATGTTGACACATACTCCACCTTTTCAACTATGGCGTTGAGAAAATTATCAACCTTTTCCTCATCAAGCAGCTTGCTTTGCAATGTTTCATACATGAAAGGCTGTGCCCCACCCTCAAGATATGCGTCCTTTGGAAACGAATATTCCAGCAGATTTTTGCCGATAGAGCCGCTGAGCACCTTTTTCAGGTTTATCATTATCAGCTCCGCCTCGTCCTGCGGAATAGTGTTGTAAAGCTGATTGGTCTTGCACTTTATGTTCTTTTCAGCATCCACAAATGCCGTAACAACGTGATTTACAGTGAAAAAGCCACAATCGTCATTAAAATTTTTCTTTATTTCATTTATTTCCTTTTTGTTCATCTTGGCGTCCTCCCGAAAAAATGTATATTAATTATAGCACAAATGTACAGATTTTTCAAGAGCCACAGACAAAAAAATCCCACAGCCGAAACTGTGGGATAATTGTTATTAAACTGGGTGAACCTTATTTTCAGCGTCTGAGTGCTTACCGTCAACGCCGTACTTTCTATCACGTCTGTCCTTGAAGAACTTAGGTGCAACCTTAGGGAACATTGCATATGTGAGGATATCTTCCTCCTGCTCTGTCCACTCAGCAGCCTCTTTCTTCATTGTTTCAAACTCTGGCTGGAGAAGGTCAGCAGGACGGCAAGTGATAGGCTCTTCGTCGCCAAGAATCTTCTTCTGGAACTCAGGGTCGATAGCAACTGGTGTCTTACCGTACTCGCCCTTAACAAGTCCCTTGAACTCCTTAGTTACTGTCTTGTATCTCTCGCCCATGATTACGTTGAACACAGCCTGTGTACCAACGATCTGTGATGTAGGTGTAACAAGTGGTGGATAACCTGCGTCCTTACGAACCTTTGGAACTTCCTTGAGAACGTCGTCAAGCTGATCTGCCTTGCCAGCCTGTTTCAGCTGTGAAAGGAGGTTTGAAAGCATTCCACCAGGAACCTGATACAGAAGTGCGTTTGTATTTGTAGCGAGCATTGAAGGGTCAAGCAGACCGTTGTCGATGTACTTCTTTCTGAGTTTCATGAAGTAATCTCTTATCACGTTGAGCTTAACAAGGTCAAGACCTGTGTCATACTCAGTGCCCTTGAATGTGGCAACGATAGACTCAGTTGGCGCATGAGATGTACCAAGAGCAAGTGGTGACATTGCAGTATCAACGCCGTCAACACCAGCCTCAACAGCCTTAAGGATACACATGGAAGCAAGACCTGATGTGTAGTGAGTATGCAACTGGATCGGGATCTTAACTGCTGACTTGAGGTCCTTAACAAGTGTTTCAGCCTCATATGGAGTCAGAAGAGCCGCCATATCCTTAATACAGATAGAATCTGCACCTGCATTCTCAATCTGCTTTGCATAGTTCATGTAATACTCATGAGTAAATACCTCGCCAAGTGTGTACGAGATAGCAACCTGAGCGTGACCATTTTCCTTCTTAGCAGCCTTGATAGCTGTTTCAAGGTTTCTGATATCGTTCAGTGCGTCAAAAATTCTGATAATATCAATACCATTTGCAATAGACTTCTGTACAAAATACTCAACAAGGTCATCAGCATAGTGACGGTAGCCAAGCATATTCTGACCTCTGAAAAGCATCTGGAGCTTTGTGTTAGGCATTTCTTTTCTAAGTATACGAAGTCTTTCCCATGGATCTTCATTTAAGAATCTGATACATGAGTCAAATGTAGCACCGCCCCAACACTCAGCAGAATAAAAACCGATCTTGTCGATCTCAGGGAGTATCTCACGCATATCGTCCATTGACATTCTTGTAGCAAGAAGTGACTGATGAGCGTCACGGAGGACAGTTTCAGTTATTTTAAGCTTTGCCATTTTAAATCGATCCTTTCGTTATTTTTCAGGAATGTTATTAGCCGATAACAGCAAGAACTGCACCAGTCTCAACAGCAGAGCCCTTAGTTGTATTAACGCTCAGTACCTTACCGTCGCAAGGAGCGTTAACGTCATTCTCCATTTTCATAGCTTCCAGTACGCAAATAGCCTGACCTGACTTAACAGTGTCGCCTACAGCTACCTTGATGTCAAGGATAGTACCAGGCATTGGAGCTGTTACCTTTGTGCCATCTGCAACAGGTGCAGCGGCTGAAGCTGGAGCAGCAGGAGCGGCTGCAACAGGGGCAGCGGCTACAGGAGCAGCAGCGGCACTTCCGCCGACTTCTTCAACTGCAACGTCATAAGCTTTTCCATTTACTGTAATATTATATCTTTTCATCTTAAAAACCACCAATCTTTTTTAATTTGATATGTTTATCACAACTGAATATTGCTATGTTTCTTAGGCAGTCTGGAAATTCTCTTTCCAGCCATTACCTCGATAGAATCCATAAGTGTCTGTCTGATCTCGTTCTTAGCGATTATACCGTCAACGCAGCCATTCTTTGCAGCAACAGCAGCAGAGGCATTCTCCTTAGCGAACTTATCAGCAAGAGTGTTTCTTGCAGCAGTAAGATCAGCAGCACCCTTCAGCTCATCATGCTGGAGGAACTCAACAGCAGTTACAGGAGCAAGTGCAGAGATAACAGCTGTATCAAGAGCAAATGACAGATCAGCATTTGAACCCTTACCAGCAAGTGCAATAAATGCAGGACCATAAGCCTTACCTGTAACAACAGCAAGTTTAATAGTAGTAGCCTCAGCGTAAGCGTGGCAAAGCTTTGCCATATCCTTCACAGCACCGTAAGCCTCAGTATCATCATCAGCCTTAAAGCCCTCTGTATCAACAAAAGTTACAACAGGGATAGCGTAAGCGTCGCAAGTTCTTACAAATCTTGCGATCTTTGAGCAATCAGCAGACGTAAGCTTGTCGCCTGTCTTGTTAGTAGCAACAACGCCAACTGTAGCACCGCCAAGTGTTGCAAGTGCTGTATAAGAAGCCTTGCCATACTCAGCATTAAGCTCATTTACACTGTCGCCATCGCAAACAGCCTTTGCAATGCCATCAGCGTCATCACCAACAGCCTCAGTTGGATCAGCAAATTCATACATTGGTACTGGTGAAAGGTTGTTCTGTGGAAGTTTTGTAAGTATACTCTTTGCAGCCTCAACAGCAGCCTTATCGTCCTCGCAAACAACAGCAGCAGTGCCGTTTTCAGCAGCATTTTCAGCAGAGTTCTTTATGTTTGCGTTTGGTGCAACATAAAGCTCAGCATCCTTTGCGATAACAGTGAAGTCAGCAGACTCAGCGAGCATTGCTGCACAGCCTGCACAAGTGCCAGCGACAACAGCTATCTGAGGAACAACACCTGAAAGGTTAGAAGTCCACATAAGCAGTTCACCATAAGCATTGAGAGCCTTTGAACCGTCGCTTACGTCAGCACCATAAGAATCGAATATTCCGACAACAGGAACACCTGTCTTAGCAGCAAGGTCATAAACCTTTGCTATCTTCTTTGCCTGTGCCTCTGTCAAAGCACCGTCCTTAACAGTCACGTCCTGAGAAAAAGCATATACAGGATTACCCTCAACATAGCCAAAAGCAGTAATAACTCCAGCAAGGGAGTCACCCGCAGCAGCATAAGCGTCAAGCTCTGTAAATTTTCCTTCGTCAAACAAATATGTCAGCCTGTTTCTTGCAGCAGTAGGAGTCTGCGACGCAGCTTTAAGCTCAGCAAGAGTAGAAATTGAATCAGACATACAGTTTCCTCCATTCAAATAATTTTTGTGATAAAATAACGCAAAACTACTGGATTTTATCATATTTATACACTTAATATTATACTATTTTTTCGCCAAATTTACAAGAGTAAATTGACCTATTTCCGCATATTTTACGTTTAGTAGCATAATCAATATCGATACACGCATATTATTAAGCATTTTGCACAATAGCAAAGGGCCTCCTGACAAAAAGAGACCCTCGATGAGCGTTATTTTTTGGTGATAGCATTCCTTAAAGCCCTTAGCTCGTCAGGTTTAAGCTCTCTATACTCACCTGGTTTTAGCATGCCCAGTTTAACCGGACCGATGGCAGTGCGCTTTAGTCTTGCGACTTCAAGTCCCACAGCTTCGCACATTTTTCTTATCTGACGGTTCCTGCCCTCATGGATAGTCATTTGAAGCACAACCCTGCCAGGCTGTTTGTCGAGCACGACAACTGAACACTCCTGCGTCATTTTGCCGTCTATTTCAACTCCTGAAGCAAGCTTTATGAGTTGCTCATCGTTTATGTCAGGTCTTACTGTAACACGATAAGTCTTAGCGATATGCCTTGAAGGGTGCATGATATCATTGGCAAAATTTCCGTCATTTGTGAAAAGCAACAGTCCCTCTGAGTTCTTGTCAAGTCTGCCGATAGGATAAACTCTTTCAGGCACTTTTGTTAGAAGCTCGGTTACGCACTTTCTATCAAGCTCATCGCTCATTGTGGTAACATATCCTCTTGGCTTGTGGAGCATGATATAATAAAGCTGTCTTTTCTTGGCAACATATATTTTTTCCCCATCAAGTGTGATTATATCCTTGCCTGCCAAAGCCTTGTCGCCAAGCTTGCAAGGTCTGCCATTGACCTTTACCCTTCCCTCTGAGATATACTCCTCTGCCTTTCTTCTTGAACAAACACCACTGTCAGACATTATTTTCTGTATACGAATCTTTTCCATATTTTCTCCTTATTTATGTACGGCTCACATTGAGCCGTTATGCAAACAATTTTTTCAGCTTATCTAGATAATAGTGGAATATATCTGGCTTTTCAGGCTCTGCAAGCATCGAATCTTCCACCGCCGTGATATCCGTTCGGGCTATTTCTACATCATTGTAGTAAAACAATGCCAGCCCTATTTTATCTCCACTTTTCACAGGCGCATAAACAAACCTTGGCAGATATATCTTTGTCTTGACTTTGTAAGCCCTGCCGTTCAAAAGCACAGCACTTGCATGCCCTACCTTACATTTCACACTGTCGCTCACTCCGCCAACAACTGCAACATCAAAACTACTTTTATCCAGTGGAAGCTTTTGTTTAGATACAAAATCAAAGCAATAATCATAGAGCTTTGAGTGATCATTCCAATCATCAGGAGCATTCAAGGTAACGCATATAAGCTCTTTATCCTTTCTGTCACAGGCTGAAACAAGACATCTCCTCGCCTTGTCCGTAAACCCCGTTTTTACGCCCACAATACCCTCACAGCTTTTTAAAAGCTTGTTTGAGTTAATTAGCCAGCGGTCATACGGTGGGTTTCCATAGCACAACTCAACCTTTTCAAGGTGGCATATAGCCCTGAAATCTTCATTTTTCATTGCTTCCGCTGCAAGCGTTGCCATATCCGCTGCAGTGGAATAATGCTCATCTGTATCATCATCAAGCCCTGACGGCGTTACAAAATGAGTATCATTAAGCTCCAATTGTTCAGCCTTTTTGTTCATAAACTGAACAAACTTGCCGATACTTCCTGCCACTCTTACCGCAGCAGCATTTGCAGCGTCATTTCCGCTTGGAAGAAGCATACCACAGCATAGATCGCGTAGAGTGACTTTGTCACCATCTTGAAGACCCATGGACGAGCCTTCGACCTTTATAGCTTCGCTGTCTACCACGAACTGCTTGTCAAGATCTTCACCACTTTCAAGCACAAGAAGCACAGACATTATTTTGGTAGTGCTTGCCATCGGACGCCTTTCATAGGCGTTTTTCTCGAACAGCACATCACCTGTTTCACCGTCTATAACTATAGCACTCTTCGCGGATATCTCACTGAGATCGTCAGCACTGACATTCATACAGCAAAAGCACATCATCATGACCGTACAAATAAATACCGTCACGCATTTCAAACAAACCACACCCTTAAAATCAATTTCAAGGATTAGTTTGCTCACTTACGCTTTTAAAATTCAGTAAAATTATTCCTCGTCTTCGTCCTCGTCGTCAGACTTTTTGCCAAGAAAATCTGTTATCTTATCTATTACCTCAGGTACCATATTTATGATAGCGTTTTCCTTTGTCGCATTCATTGAAAGCTGTAAAAGCTTTGCTTCGCCCTTGTAAACAGTGATAAAAGCGATAGGCTGGATAGTTACTCCTCCGCCTGAGCCACCACCGAACGTTTCCTTTGTGCTTTTTGTTGGCAAGTCGGAGCCACCCGACGCAAAGCCTACTGATATCTTTGAAACTGGGATTATAGTAGTACCATCTGCGGTAACGATAGGCTTGCCCACAACAGTTTCGCAGTCTGCCATTTCACGGACCTTGTCCATTGCAGTTTTAACAAGTCCCTCGATCTTTGTACTTTCGCTCATTTTTCTCAACCTTTCGTATTTCAATTTGTTGCTTTAACTTCATTCTTCTTAGCCGCAAGCTCTTTACTGCGACGCTTGGCAGCACGCTTTTTCTTACGTCTGCCTGAAAGATATATTTTAAGAAAATTAACGCCCGTGCAAAACCCTATTGCTATCAAAGTGCTTGGTCTTACCCTGACTAAGGTATGAACGTCATATCCGAACTTTTTTTCATCAAAAATGCAGTTCACATCAGCTTTTTTAAGCTTTACTGTAAAAACACTCGCAAGTATTGCAATGGTATTGAAAAGCCCTGCCTGCACCTTGCCGTATAGCATAGCCGATTCGTAAGCGTCCTCTTTTCCAACGTCAAGAACTATCCTTGTGTCTGTAAAGCGTATAGCTTTCAGAAGCTTTTTGAAATATTTCCAGCCCATTGGAATATAAGGCTTCACCTTTTTATACTGCGCTTTCAGCTCATAGAACTTGCTTTTTTTCTTTTCTTTAGATTTGGAAACCGGCTTCTTTTCACCCTTATCCTTTTTATGAAAAAGCTTTCCGACAAAGCCCTTTTTCTCATGCTTCACAGTTATTTTCTCGGGTTTGTCCTCTGCACCAGCTTCAACATTGGTATCAGTATCAATATCAGAGATATCTTCCTGCTTATCCTCTACCTCAGCCACGCTGACATTTTCATCTGTTTCATTCTTTTCTATTTTTTCAGGCTTAGCTTCAACAATTTGCTCGGACACTTCTCCTGTTTTATCAGGCGTATCATCAGTCTGCGGGATAGGTAAGCTTTCTTCAATATTGTCCTCAAACTCCTCAAAATCATCAAAACTATCCTCAGGCAGTTGAGCTTTTTTTGATCTTTTCTGTTTTTTCTTCTTAGGCTTTCGTGGATAAATGTCAAAAAACATATACCGCACTTTTAGATCAAAGCCTTTTTTATTCAGATCTATCTGTGCCGTAATGGAAAAATGAAGCAGGATAACAATAACTGCTATAATACCAAGCAGTATCCATAAAACAATTATCGTTATCATCTCCCCTCACGGTCATACTTTATTCTTCCGTATCATTCTCTTTTGTTATCTCGTCAATGGTTATCTGCTCCTGCTTATCAGGGATAGGCGGCAGATCGTCCAGGCTTGACAGCCTGAAACAACGGAGAAAATTGTCCGTCGTCTTGTATGCAATAGGTCTGCCAGGCAGGTCAAGTCTTCCCGCTTCTGCAAGCAAACCCTTATCCACGAGAGAATTTACAACTCCCGAGGAGTCAACTCCCCTGACGTGTTCGACAAAGCCCTTTGTTACAGGCTGATTGTATGCGACTATTGTCAGCGCCTCCATTGCCGCAGGGCTAAGAACAGAGTTTTTCTTTATCTCTAAAGCCGCCTTAATGAATGTCGCAAGCTCTTCTTTTGTGGCAAGCTGATATGACCCATTAAGGCTCAGAAGCGTAATTCCGCTTTCAGCCTTGCTGTATTTATCCGCCAAAGAGCCAAGAGCTTCCTCAAGCTGATCTTTGACGATACCAACTGCCTCGCATAGCTTCTCGCTCTCCACTGGCTCCCCGCTTGCAAAAAGCACAGCCTCGACGGCTGCCTGTATATTTGAATGTTCCATAGATTATCCCTTTTCTTATTTTATCCGTAGCACCAGAAATTATTGTCTCCGTCATCGCCCACAGGTGAATATCCCCAATAATATCTTCTTTTTGCCCAATAGTTCGGCTTGAATACAGTATCAGGGGTGATATCCGCAAGCTGTTCGATTAGCCTTATCTCCTCCATAGTGGCTTCATCAGGCTGTTCGGGCTCAGGCTTTGCCATAACAGGCTCGGTATATAAAACAACACTGTCTATCTTTTCAGATATCTGCTCCATTTCTGCCATGACCTCCTCAGCTGACTTCACAGGAGCATACGCCGCAATGACTTCACCTGATATGCGCTCGGATTTTGCAGATATATACCGCTTTGACTGAGAAGCTTCTTCACGCTCTGCGTCGACATCAGCAACTTCTTCTATCTCATCTGCAGGCTCATCGCCAAGTATATTTTCTATAGGCTCAGGCTCGGGGACAGCTTCTGTCGTTTCGCTTTTGATAACAACAGGCTTATCGAAGTCGGACTCGACTTTTTCGTTCTTTGAAGCCTTGTTGAAAAAAATCTTTGAGTTATCGTCATTGAGAAATATCCTGCCAGACTTTGTAAGCTCCAATATAGCAAGAAAAGTAGCGACTTTCTCGCTTTTCTCCGTCATGCCGTCATAAAGGTCGCCCATATCGCATTCACCATGCTTATATAGTCTTTTAAGGACATGGATTATCTTCGATGTGACCGATACTATCTTATGTGAAACTATCGGCTCGAACATCTTCGCTTTCAGCGGAACGCTCTCACGGGCTTTCTTTGATATGCCCATATAAGCGTCATAAAGGCACTGAGGGTCATGCTCACGGGTATAGGTCTTGTTTACAGGAAGCTTTATCGCCGTCCTTATAAAAACAAGGTCACCAACGTAAACTTCACGGAGAGTCTGTGCCGCCTGTTTGCACAGAGAATACTCAATGATCCTGCCTTCAAGCTCTTTTTTAAGCTCTTTTGACTCCTCGTCATGAGGCAGAAGCGAACAGGTCTTTATGTATATAAGGCGTGCCGCCATTTCAAGAAAATCAGCGGCATCCTCATAATCCTCGTGGTCAAGATCATTGATATAATCCATATACTGTTCAAGGAGCAAAGATATCTCAATATCGTAAATATTCAGTTTGTGCTTGCTGATAAGGTGAAGAAGCAAGTCAAGCGGTCCTTCAAACATATCAAGCTTGAACTGAGCAGCACTCATTTACGTTTTTCCTTTCATGAACAGTTTTATTTCAAAAATATCGCTTTTAGTATAGGGTCAACCCAGAACGTAAGCTTATCCATTATCCAGAACATACCATTTTGCAACCAACCTATAGGCGTATCAAGAATTCCTGTTACAACAAGTATCATAAATGCAATAGCGATATAGTTCTGATACTGCGCAATAAAGCGATCTACCTTACTGCTTGTAAAGTAAGAAAGTATCTTCTGACCGTCAAGCGGTGGGATAGGTATAAGGTTGAACACTGCAAGTCCCACGTTTATAGCTGTAAAGTAATATAATATAAGCGACACATAGTAAAGAGCTATAGAATAATGCACTATATAAAGAACATAGAAAAGCTTATAAAGAACTATTCCGATAAGTCCCATTATGATATTTGAGATAGGACCTGCGGCTGCCGTGAGTGCCATGCCCTTCCTGTAATTCTTAAACCTGATAGGGTTTACCTGAACAGGTTTACCCCAACCAAAACCTATGAAGAATATGCACAATGCACCAATAGGGTCAAGATGTGCAAGAGGGTTAAGAGAAAGTCTACCCTGATAGCGTGGGGTATCATCCCCAAGCTTTGTTGCCGCCCATGCGTGAGCGTACTCATGGATAGGTATACACATGAAAATTACGATGAGCTTTGCACCGTAATCAAGAATTTTCTGCGGATCCATATTTTCATGACCTCCTGTCATTTCAAAACAAAATTACACAAATCACAAGTGTAATTATACACTATTTTCAATGAAATTTCAAGGCATTTTGTCTTTATTTTTAATCGAAAACTATAAATATATACGATTTTACGGAAATTTCAAAAAAAATCTCAAAAAGCTCTTGCAATTTCTTTTCAGTTATGCTATAATATTTAATATTGTGAATAATAGTATTGCATTTTTAAGGGTAAAGGAGGTGCAGCGTAATGGCAAAATGCGAAATCTGCGGTAAGGGCGTTACTTTCGGAATCAAGGTATCACACTCACACAGAAGAACAAACAGAACTTGGAAGCCAAATGTAAAGAGAGTTAAAGCTGTTGTAAACGGCACTCCTTGTCACATTTACGCTTGCTCAAGATGCCTGCGTTCAGGTAAGGTAGAAAGAGCTTAATGCTTGAATATTCCAAAAAATCGACTAGCTTCGCTAGTCTTTTTTTTATGCTTTTTAAGATACAACAAAAAACCGGAGCCGAGTGTCATACTCTGCTCCGATTTTTATTATGCAGCGTGTCTGCCAAATGTTCTCTTATTCTCAGGCGGTGCAAAAACAGAATTAGCACCTGACGATGAATTGTCACTGTTCATATTGTTGTTGCTGAAACCGTGGTCGGTCTTATATATCATATCATAGTAGATTATAGCATTGGAGATGTTAATTCGCTCCTCGGCATAATTTGAATAATTACTGATATAATCCTCGTCCACAACACCATCGTTTATTCGTGCGTTACAAGAATCCTGACAGTACGTTTCATTCACAGTGGTCTTGAACAGACCCTGATCGTCGTCCATATACACTGGGTTAGGATCATCTTTATATACTTGATTGCATGACACCGCCGTTGCCACATTTTTGTAATCCGTAAGATCAAAATATGTGTTTTTCTGGCTATCATAGTAAACAGTATCTGTTACAAAATTGCCGTTTGGGAAGATAACAACATTTTCCTCGTTATCAGCAACAGAAAAGATATCATGACCAAGTGCATAGACATTTGAGAAGCCAAACATATTTCCAAGTGTTGGCTGAACGTCATACATACCCATTATCTGCTTGACCTCTGTAGGCTCATATCCGCCGTCTTTCGACCATATTATGAACGGCACTTTTCTGTTAAGATTGTAGTAGAAATCATCAACAGGAACATAGCCCTCGTCATCCTCAGTAAGAACAGAATCAGTAAATGGATTATAGTTGAAATATCGGTCATACTCCTCTGCCTTTATCTTTGCGTCATGGTCACCATAAATAACAACTACAGTGTTATCAAGAAGTCCTGCATTGTCAAGGTCTGTCATGAACTGACCGATAGCCTGATCTGCATAGTGAACAGACTTAAAATAAGATCCAAGCTTTGTACCCTCAAGGAACGGTGCAGATTTTTCCTCATACATCCCGTCCTCTTCGTTGTACATCTTATACTTGAAATCTACCTCATAGTCGCTCACACGCTCAATGTCAGTAAACGGCGTATGGTTTGTGAGCATAAGGAACGCACCATACCACTTATCATGCTCCTTGTTTATCTTATCGATCTTTGGAACTGCCTGTCTGAAGAACGATTTGTCTGACAGACCAAGACCAATAGTTTCATCAATGTTAAAATCTTTGTTATAGTTAAAGAAATCATCATAACCAAGGGAATGATGTAGATTAAGTCTGTTCCAGTAAGAACCGTTGTTGCCGTGCATACTGAAAGTATAATAGCCCTTCTTCTTAAGCATTTTCTGGGTAGTTGTGTAATCTCTGTCCCAATAGTTGATAGCAACTGTACCGCTTGAAGCTGGCATAAGTGAAGAAGCAAAGGTAAACTCGCTATCTGAGCTTGTTCCCACGCTCTCTTGAGCGTAGAAATTTGAGAAATAAAGACCCTCTCTCGCAAGCTTGTTCATATTAGGTGTAAGCTCTTCTCCGTTTATATATGTATCCATACAAAATTGCTGAAAACTTTCAGCATGGATAACTATAATGTTCTTACCCTTGAAAATATTTGTGTACTTGTTACTCTTTTCGGAAGTTTCTTCAGTCTTTGACTTATCGTCATAGAACTTATTGAAAACCTCCTCGCTTTCCTCGTAACCAAACATCATATTTATTTTCGCATGAGTGCATGAAATAACATCGCTGAACTGATATGTATAAAGACCAAAAGTGCCAAGAACATATTCTCTGTTCCACTGCTTAGCAAGTCTTGAATAATCAGTGCCAGTAAGTGTTGAGCAAAATATTCCTGCAAGACCTATGGAAACACAAAATGTTCCAAGAGCATATCCACGGCGCTTTCTCTTTTCCTTGACCTCGGTGATATAATCTCTTGTACGTCTTTTAAGAAGTATGTACACAACTATGATCACAGGGATATCCCACAGGAAAATAAGATCCTTTGGTTCCATGATGTTCTCAGTAACAGCGTCCATTACTCCGCCGAGCTGTGAAGCCGTTGAAATAAGCGACACTGAGATAAACGACTTATAATTTGTATAGTATATAGAATTTGCCGTACAAAGAATAGAAAAAATTATGGTGAGTATAAGCAAATATACAAATTGCTTTCTTGGCTTTTTAAACACATATGAAATTAGAGCAAGCAACAGTATAACTGCCATATCAGCCATGAGCGGTTTTATCTGGCTGTAATTAAACTTAACAGTAAATGCTCTAAGAAGAAATCCATTCAGAACAGATGCAAATACAAATGTTAGAAACAAGATGTTATCCTTCAGATATCCGCCTATTCCGCTGCGGATCTTTGTTATGACCTTATTCATTTATATCTCCTTTTGGTATAATATTAGCATAGTCCAAACTGCTGACTACAGTGGTGACAGGCTATGCTTATTTTGATATAATAAGAAGGTAATGGACTGACGGTCACCCCCTTAGAACTAAGCGTTCGTAATAGAAAGTGTCAGCCGCCTTCTTGTTATAAAAT
>NZ_LARF01000117.1:0-949 GCF_000980385.1 Ruminococcus sp. N15.MGS-57 | reverse complement strand
CTCAGTTTGGTAGAGTGCTTGGTTTGGGACCAAGATGCCGCAGGTTCAAGTCCTGTCGCCTCGACCACTTTATTAAAAAAAATGAAAACAAAATAAAAAATGCTTGACAAGTGCTTGGAGATATGATATAATAGATATCGTCAGTTCGACAGATCAAGCAATACAAGCTGGTGTAGCTCAGTTGGTAGAGCAGCTGATTTGTAATCAGCAGGTCGGGGGTTCAAGTCCGTCCACCAGCTCCAATTTTCTACAACATACATATGTTACATGGGGGAGTTCCCGAGTGGCCAAAGGGGGCAGACTGTAAATCTGTTGCTTCTAGCTTCGATGGTTCGAATCCGTCCTCCCCCACCAGAGAACAGGCAAGCTCTTCGGGAGTTTGCCTGTTTTTCTTTTTCGCATCATGTGTATGGATTGTAGAGTGACTGAAATACTATATCATATGGTAAGTACCTGCGCCGTCAGGGCGCCGGTCCGTGACAACACATACCATGGGAAATGAGGAGAAAATTATGGTTCGTGAGGATTTGAGAAATGTTGCTATCATCGCACACGTAGACCACGGTAAGACAACTCTGGTCGACGAGATGCTGAAACAGGGCGGTGTATTCCGGGAAAACCAGGCAGTGGCAGAACGTGTTATGGACTCCAATGATCTGGAACGGGAACGTGGCATCACGATCCTGGCAAAGAATACATCGGTACGCTACGGCGACACCAAGATCAATATTATTGATACCCCGGGACACGCTGACTTCGGCGGCGAGGTAGAACGTGTTCTGAGCATGGTAGACGGTGCGATCCTGCTGGTCGATGCCGCAGAGGGCCCGATGCCACAGACTCGTTTCGTGCTGTCCAAGGCGCTGGAAATGAATCTGAAGATCATCGTTGTTGTCAACAAGATCGACCGTCCGGACGCTCGTCTGGATGAGATCGCAGACGAAGTACT